>JAESTB010000197.1 GCA_016763815.1 Arenicella sp. | reverse complement strand
ATTAACGCGTCGCTCAAGCCTGCACACTCTAGTGTGACCATCAAACTATCGCTTCGTTTACTGGCAAGATGAATCGACTGACTTACCAGCTCTTGACCAGTGCCCGACTCACCGAGCAATAAAACATTCGCGTCTGTTTTAGCCACTAAGCTGGCTTTGCGGAGCATTTCCTCAAATGCCGGGCTAGCGCCAATCATTTTCTGCACCGCACTTATGCCGCTGGCCAGCGGCACTGGTCGCAGCAATTCAACAAAATAACTAAGATTGTTGTCGGCATCAAAAATCGGAATCATCTCAACATCAACATGTTCTCGGCCATTCGGTGTTTGGTGGATATGAAGCACCTTTTCCTTGCGGTGTGAAGCCTTAGCTGCCAACAATGGGCAGTCCTCCCCAGATTGATCGCAGGGTTTATTGTAGCCATGTGATACGGCAAAACACTTAGGCTGGTCAGCGAATTCAATTTTGCCAAATTTCTCTGAATAGGTTCTATTGCTCGCCAATATCTGGTAATCAGAACTCACAAGAATAGCGGGCACGTCATAGGCTTGAAGCATTTGAGTTAGTCTGTCTATCTCGTTCATTTTGTCAAAATTGTCATAATTTTTGTCATGATTGTCAATTGTGGCATACTGAGTCGATGAAATACATTGAATTGCTAGGCATCTGACCGTTTAAAGGGTTGGCACGTGTTTTGCTTAAGCTTTAGTTCAGTTAAAGACTTAAGCTCTATTAAAGGTTAGTTCTGTCAAAGAAGAGAATTGCTAGTACGGCGAGGTCATTGACCCCTTTTACAACGATGCCTAATAGCGATTTCTATACTCTACTAAGCTACTAGCCTTCTTTCATGTTACCGAAACGGAACAACCATGTTACTCAAGCAGAAAAACAACGCTACAATAGAACAAGCAAACCCGCATGTGGTGGCATTTTTTGAACCTAATAGCAGCACCTTCTCCTATGTTGTAAGGGACTGTGGTTCGAATCACTGCGCGATAGTTGATTCAGTTCTCGACTTTGACTATTCATCAGGTCACGTTTCATATCAATGCGCTGACGAGATCATTGAGCACGTCGAGGAGATGCAACTGGAGGTAATACTGTTACTCGAAACGCATGTTCACGCCGACCATTTGTCGGCCGCGCCCTATTTGCAGCAGCGTTTAGGTGGCAAAATCGCAATCAGTAAAAACATTAAGCAAGTACAGCACGAGTTCGGATCCCTATTTAACGAGGGTGATGATTTTTGTCGCGATGGCAGTCAATTCGACATTCTTCTCGATCACCAAGAGCTATTTGAAATTGGTGGTTTGCGCGGCACTGCGATCGCAACCCCGGGGCACACTCCTGCATGTATGTCGTTTTTAATTGGCGATGCTCTGTTTGTTGGCGACACGCTTTTTATGCCCGATTCAGGAACAGCGCGGGCTGATTTCCCCGGCGGAGATGCGCGTATTCTATATCGATCAATAATGAGTTTGCTAAGTCTATCCGACGATATCCGTATGTTTATTTGTCACGATTATCAGCCCGAGGGCAGGGTGCTTGAATATGCCACTACTGTGGTAGAGCAACGGCAAGATAATATTCATGTGAATCCGTCTATTAGCGAGAGTGACTTTGTAGAGCTGCGTGAAGCTCGCGACAAGCAACTGTCGATGCCCAAGCTAATATTGCCATCACTACAAGTAAATATGAGAGCGGCCTTTTTTCCGCCAACTGAAGATAATCAAGTATGTTACCTGAAGGTGCCGATCAGTGGCTTGAGGGTGGACAGTCAAAACTCACCGGCGTCATCTATCTAAGCAGTCGCAACAAGTAAATTTAAAGGAGTAGTAAAATGAGCATCACAATAGAAAAAGTTTCTTCGCAAGTGTCTATTTCACCGCAAGTCACTATTGATGATCTAGCTACGTTGGCAGAGCTTGGCGTTGAGGTAGTGGTTTGTAATCGACCCGCAAGTGAGCAAGCGTATGACGATATTAAGAAGCAGGCTGAGGCTCAAGGTTTAGAGTTTATTGCAATACCGTTTAAGCCTGAAGAACTGACTCAAGGTAAGGTAGATGAGTTTCGGCAGCTACTCGAGAGCGCTAAGCGACTCCACGCATACTGCCGTACTGGTAACCGCTCTAAGAAATTATGGCAGCAAGCAACGGATCAATCAGTGGTCACCGAAAATGCCAGCGGTACATACGATGTGGTAATTGTTGGCGCTGGCTCAGCCGGTATTGCCACCGCCAGCGGTATCGCCAAACGTGATAGTCAATTGAGTATCGCCATTATAGATCCGTCTGAAGATCACTACTATCAACCTGGTTGGACCATGGTTGGCGGTGGTATTTTTGACGCGCCTTCAACACATAAAAAGACCAAAAGCCTTATCCCAGACAAGGTTGATTGGCTCAAACGTTCGGTGGTGTCGTTTGCGCCCAAAGATAATTCAGTGAAGCTCGACGATGATTCCGTTATTAGTTACAAACAGCTTGTGGTTGCTCCTGGTTTAAAGCTCAATTGGGGTGGCATCGAGGGCCTAAATGACGCGTTAGGTAAGCATGGCGTTACCTCAAATTATCGTTACGATCTAGCACCGTACACTTGGGAGTTAGTGCGGGGCTTAAAACGCGGCAAGGCAATATTCACCCAGCCCCCGATGCCAATAAAATGTGCGGGTGCACCACAGAAAGCGCTGTACCTATCGGCAGATCACTGGCTTAAGAATTCGACTTTGTCTGATATTGACATAGAGTTTTATAATAGCGGTGGGGTCTTGTTTGGAGTCCCAGACTATGTGCCGGCGCTTGAGCAATACATCGAGAAATACCAAGTGAAGCTTAACTTTATGCAAACATTGATAAAGGTTGACGGGCCATCTCAAACAGCTTGGTTTAAGAATGCGGATGGAGAGGTCACCGAAACGACATTTGATCTGCTGCATGTTTGTCCGCCTCAGGGTGCCCCAGATTTTGTTCGTGAGAGTGAGCTTGCCGACCAGGCTGGGTGGTTAGCGGTAGACCAACATACGTTGCAGCATGTTGATTTTATCAATATATGGGGTGTCGGCGATGTGATTAATTCACCAAACGCTAAGACCATGGCAGCGGCGCGTAAGCAAGCGCCGGTGGTGGCACATAACATCGTTAATCAGTTCTCTAGTAATTCGAGCATAGTGAACTATGATGGCTACGGGTCTTGCCCATTGACGGTTGAGCGTGGGAAAATTGTGTTGGCTGAATTTGGCTATGGTGGAAAATTAATTCCTACTTTCCCTAAGTGGCTGAATGACGGAACTAAACCGACCAAGCTGGCGTGGCTGCTCAAGGCAAGTATGCTGCCAACGGTCTATTGGCATGGTATGTTGAAAGGGCGAGAGTGGTTCGCTCGACCGAAATAGGTTCTTCACGCAGTTATCAGAGCTGTTGTTCTTTAATTATTGTTGGGCAAAAATCGAGTTGGCTGGCAATTCGATTTTTTAAATACGCTAGCTGATTGCTAGAATGCTTAATTTATCTTTACCTCGGTAGGTGGTTACTATTTTTGCCGCCTCAGTGGTTAACCACGGGAATTTGATTATGAATATAAAAATCTCTGCAACGATTATCGCGTTAGCGTTAGGCCTAGTTTCAATCCAGCCAGCTCACGCTGAGGTGGTTGACTTAAATCATGCAGAGTTGAACCAAAGGTTGAGCGAGAAGTTAAATACCAATTCTGAATTAGTGGTTATCGATGTGCGTAGCGCGCAAGAGTTTGCCAGTGGGCATGTACCTGGTGCAGTCAATATTTCACACCACTCGATTCTTAGCGACGTTACCTTATTAGACCGTTATCAAGACCAAGATATGGTGTTCTATTGTCGAAGTGGTAAGAGAGCGAAGTCAGTAACCGATGCTCTAGAATCGGGCGATTACACATCAGGCCGGCCTTTGTATCACTTAGACGGTGATATTCTCGGCTGGATTTCAGCCGGACAGGCGTTGCAAAAATAAACATACAAGCCTGCCGATACTGTCGGCAGGCTTAATGTTCTATTTCAATAAGGGCCTTAAGTAATGGCCGGTATACGAGCCTTTAGTCTTTGCCACGGTTTCAGGGGTACCTTGCGCAACGATTTCACCGCCGCCATTTCCGCCTTCGGGGCCAAGGTCAATAACCCAATCAGCGGTTTTGATTACATCTAAATTATGTTCGATCACCACCACTGTGTTGCCCTGGTCTCTTAGCTTATGAAGTACCTCTAGCAGCTGGCGAATATCGAAAAAGTGCAGGCCTGTTGTAGGCTCGTCTAAGATATACAAAGTCTGGCCGGTGTCGCGTTTCGATAGTTCACGTGACAGCTTGATACGCTGCGCTTCACCGCCCGATAGTGTGATGGCACTTTGGCCGAGCTTTATGTAACCTAAGCCAACTGACATCATAGTTTCTAATTTACGGTTGATATTGGGTACCGCACTAAAGAAACCGGTGGCATCTTCGATCGTCATGTTGAGAACGTCATGAATATTCTTGCCCTTATAACGTATGTCTAAAGTTTCGCGGTTGTAACGCTCGCCTTTACACACGTCGCAGGCGACATAAATATCCGGTAAAAAGTGCATCTCAACCTTGATCATGCCGTCGCCTTGGCAAGCTTCGCAGCGACCACCCTTAACGTTGAAAGAGAATCGCCCAGGTTTGTAACCACGGGCTCTTGCTTCGGGAGTGCCGGCGAATAACTCACGAATGGGTGTGAACAATTGAGTGTAGGTTGCTGGGTTTGAACGAGGTGTGCGGCCAATCGGGCTTTGGTTAATGTCGACGATTTTGTCGATTTGATCCAAGCCGGTTATATCTTTGTGTGGGGCAGACTCAATGCGGCTACGGTTGATCTTCTGAGCCGCTGACGGGTAGAGGGTGTTATTAATCAAGGTTGACTTGCCCGAGCCCGAGACGCCAGTGACACAGGTAAGCAATCCGATCGGAATGTCGACCGAGATATTCTTTAGGTTATTGCCACTGGCTTCTATTATTTTGATCTGCGTTTTCTTGTTATTTTTCTGGCGTGTTTTAGGCACCGTAATAACTTCTTTGCCAGAGAGAAACCTACCGGTCAATGAATTAGGATTGTTTTTGATGTCGTCTATAGTGCCTTCAGCCACAATTTCGCCGCCATGAACACCGGCGCCAGGGCCAATATCGACAATGTAGTCGGCGTGCTGCATGGTGTCTTCGTCGTGTTCTACCACAATGACGGTGTTACCTAAATCGCGCAAGTGAGTCAGTGTGCCAATTAAACGATCATTGTCGCGTTGGTGCAGGCCAATCGATGGTTAGTCTAGAACATACATCACCCCAACTAAGCCCGAACCGATTTGCGAGGCAAGCCGGATTCGTTGAGCCTCACCGCCCGATAGGGTTTCAGCAGACCGATCCATGCTGAGGTAATTCAAGCCAACGTTTACTAAAAAGCCCAGGCGAGCATGAATTTCTTTGACGATTTCGTCTGCAATTTCAGCTCGGTTGCCAGTCAGTTCAAGATTTTCAAAGAAGGCCAGTGCGTCGCCAATCGAGCGATGCACAATTTGATCAATACTGGTTTCTTTAATAAATACATTTCGAGCTTCTAGGCGTAAACGCGTACCGGTGCAATCTGGGCAGGTTTGAGAATTTATGTATTTCGCCAATTCTTCTCGCACGCTACTCGATTCAGTCTCACGATAGCGGCGTTCCAT
>JAESTB010000196.1 GCA_016763815.1 Arenicella sp. | reverse complement strand
TTCTCGACTCGAGCTAGATCTTTTTGATATCTCTCTATCTCCCGTAATTTCGACTTCGCCGTCGACTCACTAGTCGCTCGTGATAGAGCTTGCGAAGAAGAATTTATTTTTCCAGATAAGTTCGCAATCTTAGCTTGCTCATTTGCCTTTCCCTGCTGGAGCTTAGCGATTTCTTCACGCTTCCTCACTACATTCCGATATAGACAATTTTCACTCCTTCTTTATTCACATGCTAAATAGCATTCGTGGGTTCCAGTTAAGTTTAAACAAGGATCAATATTCAAACCATTTTGGGTTCAATCCCATTGATTCCAATTCTTTTTCATCGAAAATTCTATCGAACGGTAATATGTCAGAATTCTGATCATAAAACTCTTTCGCATAACGATTGGCATACTCTTCTTTATCTAGCGTTGGCTTGGAACTAAACGTGTTTCGAATGAAGTCTGACTCAGCTTCCGTGGTCGCTTCAATCGAAGGGTTTAGCGAATGCTCAAGATAATCCACTGCATGCCCTATTTCGTGGGGTAAGGTTCTAAACAGTTGGGTGCTTCGAACCGACTGAGGTGTTGTCATAACATCATAGCCACGCTTTACGTGTTCAATTTTGTGTCCATCAGCTTCTAATGCACGTGATTCCTTTTCATAAAATGGCGTAAGCTTATTTCCCCATTTAATAACGGAGTTTATCTGCATCGCCTCAAGATACACTCCTGGTCCAGAATACTTACCAAGGTCTGCGTAATAGATAAAACGGCCCCATGCGGGCTTCAATATTTCTTCTTTTCTCTTAGGTTGCCTCAAAACAACAACATCAATCTCCTCAAGATGTTCTTGAGTAACCAATCCCAATACTTTAATTATGTCCTGTGGTGTGGATGAGTGAATAGACCCTAGCGCTGGAGGTTCAACCAGGATAGTAAGTTTATGGCCTTTAATTGATACTGGGCAAACGACTGGAGAAACTAGACGCTCCCAAAATATTTTGAAATCTACCCACCTTTCAGGTATGACAAATTTATTGTTCTGAGAGTAGCCACTCTTGCTCGTACCAATATTTCGATTCCGTCTAGCGGGATTCCACGCGCTATTTTTCATATGCATCTCGGGTAACTTTGTAATGATTATAATGAGTCAATAGCGTTACTCAGATTAACCCTTGCACGTTCTTCTAGCTTTGAATGGAAGAAATCATTCATATAAATTCGTTCGCGCTCTAAAAAGCTGGCTAAAATTTCCCTACGCTTTTTCCGATACAAGAAATACGGTACGAGTTTGTACTCGTACCGTACATCCTTTTCAAACTGATCATACACTGCCTGACTAGAACCAAGGATTGAGAGATCAATATCAACTATAAGCAATTGATCATTTCCTTCAGTTTCTGCGGTATGAATAGTCGCCATAATCAAACTATGAATTCGATCAATACGGTCTTGTGAGACGCCATTATTTGACAAAAACTGCGATGCCCAAATAGCACTATCTAATTCATTTTTAGCAGAAAACTGTTTATAAACCGCATCGTGAAACCATAGAGCTACTTCGATTTCATAAATATCATTTGCCAAATCCACCGCGCTATCAAGATGTCTTAAAATGGCCTCAATATGCTCGCCTGTGTGATACCGACGATGCTTTTCTGAATAAGCTTTTAGCAATGCCTCATACGTACTTTCATTTGAAGGAATACCTAAATTTTGCATTAGATTTTTCCAGCGCTGTAATTCCATTATTTCAACCTCGGAGCATCGTCCTTTCTCAGGCCTATTGCCTGCACTAAATTCTTACCCGACAAAATCATATAAAGCCAAGCCTTCTTCCATCTATTCCCTAAAAGTACGATATGCACATGCCAGCCTTTCTCACGTCTAGCGCTATATCCGCTGTAAAGTATGGTAAATGCTTCGGCATCATTTAACAATTCCAGTGCTAGCTTTTGGGCATGCGATATACCTAGGGTTAGCATCTCAGATACCTCGTCAGCAGAAGGCTCACCTTGCGATTTTGGAAATGCTAAGAGATAGTAATTTGGAATTAGGTCTCTCCGGATCCTCAGCAACCTACATATTTTGCCGGTATTTAACACTATCTCCTTATTCAATCGTCAGCTCTTTCCGTAGTATGAGAAACCGAATCTTGGTCTTCTGTTGCGTCGATATCAGGAGCGTTAACCTCACAGCAATTATCATCGCTTTGCGCGAACTCAAGAACCTCTTTGGCACCTTGAATTATGCTTTCGCCTACTTTGCTCATAGTTATGTTTTCTCTCAACTTTCTGACGCGCTTCGCTTGTCGGCTCTTCCAAAGCGGATAATTAAAATTATTCGCTTTGGTGAGCTTTCGTTTTAAAGACTACCGCTCAAACTATAGCTTAAGGTGTATACCTGTGGCCTCAGCAATACGCTGTAGCATTTTAATCGTAGTGTTCTGCTTACCAGATTCTAAACCTGCTACCGTTGATTGCTTAGCATCAATTAACTCGGCTAATGCTTCTTGCGTTAGGTCAGCGTTATTGCGCAGCTCGATAATTAAACGAGCTACGGCAAACTCGGCATCAAGTGCATCGTGGACAGCTTTGACGTCTTCATTTTGAAACGCTTTGGCCTTCAGTTCACTAAGCTTAGTCATTTTAATACCTCTTGTGCTCGCTTTAGCGCTCGTTCAATTTCACTTATAAAACTTTTATAAACTGGTCTTTTGAGGGTAATCTCAATTCATAACTAGTATTACGACCTACCCCAGGAAGAGGCTTTATTGCCTCGATCGAAACTAGTGTTTGTAGATCACGAGTTGCCGTTGCCTTTGAGCAATCCCCGATACTCATATATTTTTTCGCTGAAATACCGCCTTCGAATCCGCTAACGCCTTCGTCAAACATACGTGCTATTACTTTATTCTGACGTTGATTCAATTGGCCTCTATAAGATTCATAGTAGCGAGTTTTTGCTATAACGAAATCAAGCACCTGTTTACTGTAGGCTTGCGCTTCGCTCACGACGTTAATGAAATAGCTTAACCAATTATCTATATCCAGATCACCCGTTTGAGCTTTCTCGAGTTCGTCGTAGTACCTTTTTCGTGACACTTTGTTTTGT
>JAESTB010000195.1 GCA_016763815.1 Arenicella sp. | reverse complement strand
TGGACATATATGGATGGCTCATTATCATCGTCTCATCAGCCGTGAAAGCAAATACAGAATAATATTGCTGCAAATAAAATCGGTTAATACGAAATTAATTTTTAGAACTCGTCTATTACAGACAATATTTTTTGCACTACTAAGGCTTCGTTATGGTTTATAAAAAAATGGCCGCCCGGAATAAACTGCAAGGTCATTTTGGCTTCCGAGAGATCGGCCCATGCATTAAGTTTGTCTAAACCTATTTCCACATCATCAGTGCCGCCCAAGACCATGATCGGACACGCTAAAGGAGTTACTTCGGCTTGATATTCGGCGGCGACCTTGAAGTCAGCACGTAGTAAGGGAATCAAAAATTCGAGTAGCTCACTATTTGACAATATTTCTTGTGGTGTACCATTGAGTTTCTCAAGCTCGCTTATAAAGTCATCGTGAGGAAGGTTATGGATTGGGGCAGTCCGGTATGGTAAATGAGGTGCACCGCTAGCCGAAGCAATCAGATACTTTGCAGATGGTAGGCCCAGAGTTCTCAGCTTACACGCCAATTCATAGGCTATTTTTCCACCAAGACTGTGACCAAATAAAATATAAGGGCGGCTAGTTATATACGATGCATGCTCTACTAATTCAGACACCATTGATTGCATTGTCTGATGTAACGGTTCGGTCATTCTCGACCCCCGGCCAGGAAGCTGAACCAAAACCAATTCTATATTCAGATTATCGTCAAACAATTTAGCCCAATGAGTATAGGTAGATGCCGACCCACCCGCATACGGGAATAAAAACAGTCTGAGTCTCGCAGAGATTTGAGGCTTCGGGATAATAAAGAGTTTGTTCTTTTTCAATCTAACAACCTTGTCAACGACATGATATTGTTTTTTACAAAAATGATAGCCGATGTAAGCTCAAAAACTTAATTTTCTGAGGCTCGCAGCCGACGCTAAAATTTAGTTATTTGTCTGCCAAAAAACTCACTAATAAGACCCCTTCAAGGCCTAGTTCGCTTTTCCATCAATGTGCGCACAATGTCATCGGCGATATCGTCTACGTATGGCCGCTGAATAATTGTTTGATGAGTACTTTTAATTTTCTTTACTGAGGGAGTTTGCTCTAAGAACTTGATCCATGACTCACTCATATCAGTATCGTCGTTAGTTGCGGCATATAAATTCACCACCATTTTAAGAGGCTCTTTTTCAAAATGTCGATTCGTGCATATGGTCAACGCGTGATACGCGTTCAATAGTTCAATGGCATAACTTGCGGTTTCTAATTCGCCTTCATTGCCATTTTCTTGTGCGTAACGATTTAATATCGTCAGCTTATCTTGTTTATTTATTAAAGGGATTTTCTCACCTATCTCGAAATCTGACAGCATAGTCTCTAGCTCAGCAGATTTAACAATCTGCTTCTGTCGATCAAATACCTCGCGGCGAAATTGCTCGACGTCCCAAGCAGTGAAACTGTCTCTTTTATAAGAATCAATTAAACCTAAAAAGCCAACCGTTTCTCCCTCAGCTAGCAATTGTGCTGCTACTTCATAGGCAATATTACCGCCGAGTGACCAACCGGTTAAATGATAAGGCCCTTTTGGCTGAACTGTTTTTATGTCTGCTTTATATTTTTTCGCTAACGACCGAATGCTGGTGCAATCCTTGGCTAATTCAATGTTGCCGACTGCTTCAAAAGCATAGACCGGCAATCGGTCGCCAATGGCGTCCGCAAGCGCAAATGAGGGCGACACCAGCCCCGATATTTCATGAAATATAAATAGTTTAGGCCCTTCGCTAACAGCGTTGATTTTAACTGGGTTTTCACTGCCGGTGCTATGTTCACTGCTGGTACTATATTTACTGCCGATACTATGTTCACTGCCAGTACTATGATAGCCATATAAGTAAGCTAGTAATTCTGTAATCGTTGGGTATCGAAAAACGATCGAAATGGAAAAGCGTCTAAGCGGCTGACGCCGATTATTTGTATTGCTGAGCGCTTCACGAATCGGCGGTATCATCTTAATAGCCAGCAGCGAATGGCCGCCTAGTTCGAAGAAATTATCGGTGACACCCACCTGCTCTACGCCCAACAACTGTTGCCAAATCTCGCATAATTTCTTTTCAACCTCGGTACTCGGTGCCAGGTACTCGGCTTGACCTAGACTGGCATCTGGCTCTGGCAAGCCCTTACGATCGACCTTGCCGTTTGCCGTTAACGGAATTTCGCTTAACAACATAAAGAGTGATGGAACCGTGTGCGCTGGCAGATTTAGTTGCAAATGAGTGCGGCATTGCTCAAGCAATAACGACTGGTCGACACTGGCCCCAGAAGTAGCGTCAGCCATCACATAGGCCACCAGTCGACTCGGTTCATCTCGAGCCACCACTACTGCATCTTGAACACCGGCTACAGCCAGTAATGACGACCTTACTTCATCAAGTTCTATGCGAAAACCGCGAACCTTTACCTGATCGTCATTGCGGCCGATAAACTGCAAATTGCCATCGGGTAGCCAACGCACCAAATCACCGGTTTTGTAAAGCCGAGCACCCGCGTCTTGACTAAAGGGATTGGCAATAAATTTCTGTTGGGTTAACTCGGCTTGATGCAAATAGCCACGCGCCACGCCCGCGCCGCCAACATACAGTTCGCCTACCGCGCCGAGCGGTGCAAGGCAACGATTATGGTCTAATACAAAGGCACTGCGGTTTGTCAGCGGTTTGCCGATAGGCACTGAACCGTCTCCGGCGTTTATCCGGTAGCTACAACTGAAGGTGGCGCATTCCGTTGGCCCATAACCGTTAATGATAGACAATGTTGGATTAATTGACTGTACCCGTTCAACCGAGTCGCGATTAACCACATCACCCCCCACCAATAGGGTTTTCATGCTCGCTAAAGGGCGATTATTCAAAGTCGCAAACTGATCAAACAGGCCGGATGTCATCCAGGCGGTATTGATTGAGTTGGCGTCAATAAAATCACTTAAAGAGGCTATGTCGATCAAGCCGTCTGCTTGGATCA
Organism: Arenicella sp.; assembly: GCA_016763815.1. Lineage (GTDB taxonomy): Bacteria > Pseudomonadota > Gammaproteobacteria > Arenicellales > Arenicellaceae > Arenicella. The sequence continues at coordinate 2,279 of JAESTB010000195.1, read as the reverse complement.
CCATTCGGCCACCGTTCAATAAAGCCGCCCACAACTCAAAGGTGGCGGCATCGAAGGAGATTGACGAATGCTGTAATAGAACCGTTGCCGATGACAAGGCAAGGTAATCAACATTAACCACAAGTGACACCACATTGCGGTGTTCAACCATGACGCCTTTTGGCTGACCACTCGAGCCTGAGGTGTAAATGACGTAGGCCAAGTGATGTGACGTCAGACCCAGCTCATCGCTAGCAAGATTAGTTGATGGTTGTGATGAGATCACACCATCATCGTCTAATAACACCAAGGCCTGCTCGGTTACCGGCACCCGTTCGACCAAGTGGCTCTGAGTCAGCAGTAAATCAACCGCTGAATCGCTGAGCATATAGCTCAACCTAGCCTCAGGATAGCTTGGGTCTAGTGGCAGATACGCGCCGCCGGCTTTTAAAATAGCCAGAATACCCACCACCATTTCCAGCGAACGCTCAACGCACAAACCGACCAAGGTATCCGGCTTAACTCCTTGTTCGAGCAGATAATGCGCTAATCGATTTGAACGCTCATTTAGCTCACCATAGCTCAGCTCTTGGCCTTCACACACCAGCGCCACGGCCTCTGGATTCGATGCCGCCCTCGCTTCAAACAATTCATGAATGCATTGGTCCGCTGGGTAAACTGACTCGGTAGTATTCAGCTCAGTTATCAAATAGTCAGTCTCTTGCTCGCTGAGCATCGGTAAGCGACTGACACTATGGTTAAGAGCTTGCTCACTCTCAACAAAACCGTGCAATAATTTCAGCAAGTGATCGCCTAAGCGGGCTACCGTCTCTTGTCTAAATAAATCAGTATTGTATTCAAACGATAACCGTAAACCATCAACAGACTCAATGACGTTCAAACTCAGCTCGAACTTTGCTCGAACCTCTTCATTATCCAAGGCTTCAAATTCGACACCCTCTAGTGAAATCTGAGAACGCCCTTGATCCAGATTCATACTGAACATGACTTGAAACAACGGTGAATAGGACGTGCTTCTAGCCGGATTCAAGCGCTCAACTAAGTAATCGAATGGAATTAATTGATTCGTTTGCGCATCAACATTGATCGTTTTCAGCTGCGCAAAATAGTCAGACAAAGTGCCTGCCTGCGACACATCAGTGCGCAATACCAGGGTATTCACGAAAAAGCCAATCAAGCCATCTACTTCTTTATGTAAGCGGTTCGCCATCGGCGTGCCGATGACAATATCTGAGTGCTTAGAGTGCCGCGCTAACAATAATGAAAACGCTCCCTGCAATAGCATGAACAAGGTCATATCATTGGCTAACGCCAAGGCCTTCAATTTAGCTAGCAGCGCCTCATCAGCGCTAACGCTGTGCACTGCACCGTTAAAGCTCTGGTGTTCTGGGCGCGCAAAATCTAAGGGCAAGCTGTGCACCGCGGGTAACTCAGCAAGTTGCGTTTGCCAGTATTCGAGCTGTGTATCGAGCTTATGATTGCTTAATTGCTGGCGCTGCCAATGGGCGTAGTCTGCGTATTGAATCGGCAGTGATGCCAATGGCGCCTCAACCCCTGACAGCAATGATTGATAGACCGTGGTGAACTCACGTACCAAAATATCAATCGACCACCCATCTGCCGCAATGTGATGCATATTAAACAACAGCACGCCGCTATCGCTCGACACCCGCAGATAGTGTGCCCGCAGCATCAAGTCATGCTCGAGATCAAAGGCTAGGCCAGCATCAGAGTCAGCATGCTCGGCAATTGTATTGAACTGTTCAGCCGCTGACGACTGACTGATATCATGTTGGCTTAAATGAAACCGAAAATCATCGACAATTCGCTGAACTGCACCCTCTTGCGTTTGCCTATAGACAGTTCGCAACGGTTCATGACGAGCGATAAGCTGATGAAGTGCTTGTTCCGCCAAGGACACATCGAACAAGCCACTAACTCGCAGGGCAAGTGGCATATTATAATGAGCTGAACCGCCTATCATCTGGTCAATAAACCATAAACGCTCTTGAGCGTAAGACAATGAAAGTGAGGCTGCAGACCGGTCGACTAGATCAATCGTTTCTAGCTCGGCGATCTGCGCGGTTGATTCAATCAATGCGGCTAGCTCCGAGAGTTGCATGGTGGTAAAAACATCGCCGACCGAGACTTCCACCTTAAATCTACTGCGCACCTCGCTAATTAGACGCATCGCTAACAACGAATGCCCTCCTAACTCAAAAAAGCTATCCGTTATACCAACCTGATCAACCTCTAATAGCGTTTGCCATATTTCACAC
>JAESTB010000194.1 GCA_016763815.1 Arenicella sp. | reverse complement strand
CGGCCTGTTTTCGACACACCCGCGTAACGACCAACGCTTACAAGGCGTTATTAAAGCCGCCGAAAAATACCGTGATCTGAGTCAACCGGCGCCCGATGACGGTCGATTCTTACGATTGAGTAACGGTATGGCGTTTGGCGAAAGCGAATCTCAGGGCATCACACGGGGGAATAAGTTCTACCACAAGAGTTTAAATCTATTTGTTGAATTCCCCGCTGGTTGGAAAGTTCAAAATACCCAATCGGTACTCGGCGCAATATCGCCCGACGGCTCGCAAATAATTAAAATGAAAATGGACTCGATCGTGCCGCCGATTGACCCATCAAGTTATTTGGGCTCAAAATTTCAATCGGTCAGCGACGTGCAAAATGTGTCGACATCTGAAGACCAAGCGTTTGCCGGTATTGCCACAGCGCAAGACTCGACAACAGGTCAGCAGCAACGCTACAGAGTTAGTACGGTAATTCGTGGTGGACAAGCCTTTATAATGACTGGCTTGGGAAAAACTGAGCTACCGAATCAATCTTTTTTTGATACGACAAAGAGCATACGTAAGCTCAAGCCGAGTGAGATTGCTCTAGCACAAGGCCGTAATATTAAACTCGTCACTGTTCGTGCAGGCGATACCATTGCCTCGCTTGCAAAGAGTTCAAATTTAGATAAATACGCAGAGGCACAAATCCGGCTGCTGAACGATTTGTATCCACGCGGTGAACCCAAAGTAGGTCAACTTATTAAAATTGTTAAGTAGTGCAAAGTTTCTCGACGGGCCCGCAGAGACATTATTTCGCAATAGCATAACTCCTATTACGCGTTCCACTTTGATTCATCGAAAGTCGAGTCTACTTGTCGGGGGGACTATAGCGGCTACTAAGAATGTGGAGATACGCCTGCGTTTAGGCAACTATCGTTTAACAATATATTAAAAAAAGTAGTCGTTTTTAGCTAACTCGGCGCACCGCGTCACTTGTCAAGTCCTCGCAGAGGGGCATTAAGCTAAGGTGGAGAGACGGTAGAGATTGAACTGAGGGGCAAATAAGGTTCACAATGAATGTAGCTTTGCGTACCTGCTTTCGTTTTCAAGGAACTTTGGCGAGAAGATTTTTTCTATTTCCGTGGTGGGTTTACTCGGCAGCATAACCAGTTCTAACTACTTATTAGCGACGCCAGCCTATGCGCGCAACAAGGGGCGCCCAAGGCGACGATTGTGATCGAGTCTGTGTCCTACACCAAGGCCACGCGGGGCAAGAAATTAGCGGTAACGTATTATCAAGATCAACAATGCAGTCGTCGAGGTAAGAGCGAGAAGTATTTAAAAAGAATTATGCAAAGGATCTGCATCGTTTTAATCCGTTGATGGTTGAAACAGATCTGCGGTTCATATTCCAAGTAAATTATCTTGAGAAGCGACCAGCCGAGACAAGAGTTTGTGACGCAATATCAAGTGTTTCGCTGAAGCCGGGACGTTCCTATCGAGCTGTTTTTCGAGTGATTGACGAAGTTGTAGGCTGCAATATCCGAGTCTTCGACGTTACCGATGTAATTGAAAACTTCGCTGTGTTAGCGACCGGCGATCAGTCGTCTAAAAGTGATACGAATTCTGAACTACAGTTTTTGGAGGTGCCGGTAATCGGTTCATACCCAGAATCAACTTGCGTTAAAGTCGGTAAAAAAAGCTATAAAAGCGGAACACCGATTTACAGTTACAAAGACCGCTTGGGCTAAGGCATGATAATGTCTAGAATAAGTACTTCGTACTCGCGCAATTCTAGGCAATGAATTGCATGTTTACCGTTGTGTACAACATCCATTGTAAAACCTGACTTAGTTAAGCCCGTTTGTAACGAGCGAGAGAGTCGCTCCGAATCTTCGGCGGCAAGAACTTTCATGACAGTGGCTCTGCGGTATTGACGTTGGAATTGGCTAACACGTTTTTTATGAGTGGTTTGATCATATCGGCTTTAATGCTGTTGTAACGACGATAATACTCCGAATCGCCGATTTCAAATTCAATGTCTTCGTCGAAATGATGGTCAGTAACATCTCGCCATTCAAACCCTTGGTGAAGAGGGTCATTCGCAGGAAGCCATTCCTGCTTGTCGGCGCTGGGCGAGAATATCGCAACACTCGGGGTGCCCACAGATTGAGCAATGTGCCTTGGACCGCCTTCATTACCAACGAAAAGATCACACAATGAAAATAGTGCTGGCAGGCATCTTATTGATTCAATCTCAAAGCCGTGAAATACATCATCCACCGATTCTAACTTTGATGAAAATAGCTCCACATCGAAACGCTCGCATGGCAGGCCATGGAACAGTATTATTTGAGCGACATATTCATTGCGGCAATGATTGACCAATTCTATAGGTTCAAGGCGACACCATTTTTTGTAAGATTCATTGGCACTGATGGCGAAAGCAAAAAGCGGTCGATTGAAGTCAATCCCGAGTTTAATAAGCTTAGATTTCGCTTTAGAAATTTCCTCATCAGTCAAACTAAGATCAAAACTTCGAGTTGTTGTGATTTCAAAATGTTCTTTTAGAGGAGTTAATAAATGCAATCGCTCTTCTAACTTATCTACCGAAGCAAGTTTGCTGAGCTGATGTGTGTAACCAAACGATAATCGCTTGCGAGCGCTTGAAATTTTGAATTTAGCCTCTCTTGATAACAACGCAAAAAAGTTACTCTTCGCCGTTCCTTGAGCGTCGATAACCACATCATAATTTTTTTTTGTAACAGATCGTATAAACCTCAGGTACTTGATTGGAGAGTTACGCGTTTTCTTATCTATCCCTAATACATTATCTATTGATGCGTGGTTTTCTAATAGCTGGTCGTAAGGTGTATAGGTAACATAATCTATAGTTGCATCAGGGAAACTGAGTCGTAAACTATGACAGAGTGACGTTGCCAAAATGGCGTCTCCCATTAATTTGAAACGGATCACTAGAAATTTCATACGCAAGCTGAGTCATAGTTGGTTGCACCTATTCGCAGACTAAAATAGGCGATTCAAATGACAGCTTACGGATGGAAACTTAAAATAACCTTAAGGAAGGCTAAAAACGAGGTATTTAGAGAAGAGGAATGATCCGTTCTAGGCCTCTACTATGGCATTTGAGTTAGCTTCCTTGATTCTTGCCACCTAGTGGTGATTTCAAAAACTTGATCAAGCCCATCGGATAAAGCTGCTGGCCCAGGTTGAAGTATATATGCCGATTTAATTTCGAATACCTGGTTTGTGGTCACGGCAGGCACATCGCTCCAGCCGTCTCGTTGACCAACTTTCTCAGGGTGAAATTTTTTACCACACCAAGATCCAATAATGATATCGGGAGCCCGATCTACCACATCCATTGGATTAGCAATGATTCTCTCTTTACCCCCTTGATGTTTTGCATTTTCCGCGTAGCAATCAATACCGCCTGCGATTTCTATAAGTTCGCTGACCCACCCAATTCCACTTATCGTTGGGTCGTACCATTCCTCGAAGAATACCTTTGGTCGAACTTTCCATGCCGACGTCTCTTTCTTGATTGCCTCAATTCTTGCTTCGTATGAGGCAGCCAGAGCATCCGCTTTATCGGCGGCATCAACCAACCCCCCAAGTGTCCGAATCATTCTCAGAATTCCTGCGACAGTCCGATGGTTGAAAATATAAACCTCGATTCCATGCTTTATCAACTCAGCGGCTATGTCTGCCTGCAGGTCTGAGAAGCCTAAAACCAAATCAGGTTTCAAATCTAAAATTTTAGGTATCTTGGCGCTAGTGAAAGCCGATACTTTTGGTTTTTCTTTACGTGCCTCGGGTGGCCTGACTGTGAAGCCGGAAATCCCAACTATGCGATCTTGCTCCCCTAGAAGGTACAGAGTCTCGACCGTTTCTTCGGTCATACAGATGATGCGTTTTGGCCAATTCATTTCGACTTAGATAGTGTGTGAAAACAAGGCTTGAGTTTACTTTATTTAAGTCACCAGGATCTGCTTCTTAAGTATGTCGCTGCGAATACTCGAACAATGCAGCCAAGCTTACGCAAAGAGTGACCCATGCAAAAAATGAGTAGTACCTTCAAAAAATGTCTATTTGAGGTCAGATACCGTTAATGAGTAAGTAGGCCTCTAGCGCAAAATTTTGGTGCAGGCGAGCGCAGAGGATTTTAGCTCAGTTGGAGTAGGTAAAGGATAGGAGCGGTTGGTTTCGGCGAAACGTCTAAATGCGTGTCTACAATCCATTGATCGTTGAGCGTATCAAACCATTCTAGAATTGATTGCGTTTCAACCGCGTCCGACGGATGACCCGGATAACACATTAGCGAAATCACACCGTGTGGGCTCAGCAGGCTTGCGGCAATTGCTAACGCCGCAACACTATTTACTGGTGTAGTGACAATCGCTTTATCGCCAGTCGGCAGGTAGTCAAAATTGAACATCACGCAATCTACCGTCGCAGCTATGTATTGATTTATCACTTGATGGCTCGCTAAAACTAATTCAACCTGATTTATCCCTGCTTGTTTGAGCCGTTTTCGAGTGGCGCTGATGGCAAGCTCTTGAATATCGAAACCAAGAACTCGCTTGAAGCCGAGTTCAGCTAGAAACTGAGTGTCAAAACCATTGCCACAGGTGGCATCAACCGCTAGTCCTTTTGCTCTTGCCTTGAAAATGATCTTTGATGCGCATCATCGGTTAAAGCCATTTGCTTAGCCCGTCAGGCAGTTGAGTGTTGACTCCAAGGATGTTAAAACGAACCGAAGCCCTGAGATCAGTTTTAGCGCTAATGCTTGGTTCTAGAAGTTACTTTTAGGCATCTTCGATCAAAAATAAACCAGACACCCCCCCCCTCATTTGGATAGAGTTTTTGGCAAAACCGGGAAACTAAGCGTCCGTTAGATTCACCAAAGGAGTAATCAGCGCGCTAGCCGCGGTGTCGTACCAGAGGTCATTAAAGCCGCACGTAATACTTAAGTCATAGCTAAAGATAGCTCGATGGTTTAAAACTAGACGACAACAAATCACAGGTCTCATATTTTGGTCAAAATTAGAGGTGATGCCGCCACTCATACTAACCATTGCGGAGCGTTTGCTAGACTGTTAGGAGCGTTTACGGTACTTATTAATGTCTATATTATGACGAGAAAGCTTGTCGTAAAATGTTTTACGTGGAATTCCAGCAAATCTAATGTTGCTCTAACGTCGCCTTTTGTTTGCTCGAGTGTAGAGCGTATTGTGTTTGATTCAAACCTTTCTACCCTCTCTGGGAGCGACAAATCCATAGCGATGTTTTTGCCATTTGAGCCGTCTAAGCCGAGTGCAAATGAGAATGCGAAATTCTTTAATTCTCTGACATTGCCGGGCCAATCATAATCAAATAATCTGCGTTGAACAGGGGG
>JAESTB010000193.1 GCA_016763815.1 Arenicella sp. | reverse complement strand
TTGGCTATTCCGTCAGGCCGATTCCGCATATAAAAATAAGGCGCGAAGACTGCATTAGGTTGACGCCCCTCGCGCACGCCAACTCCAACATAGTGTTCAATTGCAGATTTCGTTGAATACCGAATCAACGGATATGTTTTTAGATAAAAGGTCTCATCAAACAAGCGTGATTTTTGAACAATACGGAGGCGTTTTTGAAACGCCAAATATCGGCGAAGATTAAATGTGAATAACGCCTTGATCATCAATGCAGTCCGCCCTATTAACGACGATCGTAAGTAGCGTATTGCGCCTGTAATACGTATGCCCAACTTCCAAGCGATGATTCTGGATTGGTCATGGCTATGTTTTTTCAGCAGTGCGAAGTTTCTCACTCATACCAGCATTTAATTCGATCGAGCTTTGATGCTGAACTAATTTCTGGTTTAAAATTTGGGTCTGCTTAAAATGCCTTTGTAGTTCAACTTCATGTTCTTCGCGCAATGATGAAAGTTTGTTTCTCTTAGTATCAGCTTCGTTACTAAGTCGCTCTTTCATGCGACTAATTTCGTCATCATTTCTATCACATTTACGATCTAAAACTAGGTGCTTTTTTTCAAGCTCAAGGTGCCTACCCGTAAACGCCAAATTCTGCCGTTCGAGTTCAACATGTCGCTCCTTTAAACTCAGATGTTGGCTCACTAACTGTCGATATTGGTTTTCAAGTATTTCGGATTGACTGAGTTCTTTCTGAAGCAGAACATTTAGACTCTCAATATCTTTAATCTGTTCGGCTTCTCTTTTAGTAGAAGAAGCATGCTGCTGAGATAACTTCTGAACTGCGGAATAAGTTTGGTTTAACTGCTGCTCAGTTTGACGAACACCTTTTTGTAGCAAAGAAAAGTCCGAATTCGGACTTTTCTCTAACGCCTCCTCTATATTCAACTCGTATCCAAAATCAGTATCTATCGCCTGCGAAGCGCACTGACGTTCAAGCCAACTATAGAAATGTTTAACCACTTCGGGAGTATCTTGAACATCATTCATATCGAGGTGGTGGTGCCGGAGAGAGCTACTTAGAAAGGCACGCACTTTTTCTTCGAAAACGTCAGTCCGTCCGTCAAGAGACAAATCAAAAAAGCCATCGACCCGACTGATCACTTCAGAAGGGTCAGCAAGTAAATTATCATAGCTAATAAAAACTCGCTTTAAACCTCGAGTGCTTTTTTCGATCGCTGTTAAATAATTAAACCATAGGTTAATTGAATAGCTACGCGAGTAACCATTTCGGACACCAAGAGATTGCGCTACTTCTATCGGACTCCTGACGCATACAATATAATGCGGTGCTACCCCTATTTCAGTCAATGCTGCGTTCCAAAGCGGGCTCAGCTTACAAATTCGGGGGTCCTTGATTACAGCCGTTTCAAACTCATCAAATTCATTTTTAATTAAATCGATCAACTTGGTTTTGTAAAAGCCGGCCTCATCGCTAGAGAACCATTGTGAGGGTACTGAATGCAATGCGTTCCAATCACCGCCCAAGGACTCAAGTAATTCATCGTGAAACTCCATTATCCTTTGAGACTCCCAAAACCCTTTCTCATTTTCACCTTTTACTGGCGCAAGTAGGGCTTTAGGCAGCGTCGCACCGCTGAAGTTAAGCACTCTAGTTAAAGCGGAAGTGCCGCTGCGATGCATGCCTGTAACCAATAACATTGATTTACGGACAGTTGATTTTTTTTTGAAGTCAGTCATGAGTGGTGAGATTTAGCTTTACAGTATTTTTTCAACAAAGTTTAAAACACATCTATTGCATTCTAAATACTGCAATAAAACCGAGAATCACTTACTTGCTATTTTTCTTAACCAGATGTTACCACCTAAGTTATTAAGATATTGCGGCATATTGTTCGCGATCCAGTCGCCATAAAAGAGATGCATATAGTGACCGAAAAACAAAATTTCAAAATCAGTATTGTATTCTAAAAAGGCTCTTAGTAGATATGCCTCGTTCCATGCTCGCCCTTCCTTAACCCAGTTTTTTGGATATTCGAAAGGCCAAAAAATATCATGGAAATGAATCAGAACGCCGTCTTGGAGCGCTGGTAGGATCTCAAAAATAATGCGATTTACATCACTATTTAACTTTGATACGTGAGTTGAATCAATGAACAGAATGTCGTTTTTTTGCAATTGACTAAATAATTCTAAATCCACTTTTTGAACGTTCTCGCCGATGACTCGATGATTGTCCTTATCGCTCAATAAAGAATTAAGTAATTCTGGATAGGGTTCAATAAATGTAAACTCAATTTCGCTATTAAAAAATTGATCGTTAGTATCTAGCATTGCACATGAGGAAAAGCCTGAACCAACTTCTATTACTTTATTCGGCTTAAAGTGCCTCATCATGCCATATAAAGTCAATGCATCGGTATGGCCATAAGCTGGATTAGAAAAGTAAAACCTAGACTCCGCCGTCTTTTGTTCTGGAAACCGGCACTCATTGTAATAGTGTTTGAATTCCGTCATCAGCGACAGCTGTTTGGTTTGATTAATACTTATTCCTGGCAGTGTGTCTACAATTGACGTGCCATCAGCAACAAATGCATCACGATCCTCGATTGATGGTACCGCAGAGTAAAAGTGTCCAGCATGAACAAACTCATGTGAACGCTTTCGCGATTCGTATTCAGGGCTGGTCAAAAACTTGAGTAGTATTTCTTCTCGAGTCAATCGCCGTCGCTTAAGGCCATCTATATAGACGGCTTTTCCTTCAGCATCGGCGGTTCTACCAAGTATAGTTTGGTAACAAAAGTCAACGAACGCGTCATCCGCTAGCGACTCCATATTATTCCTACCATAAGCCATGCCTTTCCCCTAAACACCATTCATCTGAGCATCATGTCCAAAAGCTAAAACTTCTTCTACATCGCCGTATTTAAGTAAACGCCCATGCTCTAGATAAATCGCTTTGTTGCATAGCATCCTAGCGGCATCTGGATTATGCGTCGCGAACACCATGATCGTTGAGTTAAAAACCATCTCACTTAGCCTTTCCTGAGTCTTCTTTATAAATGCTTTGTCACCAGCGCCTATCCATTCATCCAAAAGTAGAATCTCAGAATCAATGCTGGTGCAAATTGAAAAGGCCAAACGTAAGACCATCCCAGACGAATAAAGCCTGACAGGCATATCTAGATACGCGCCCAACTCACTGAATTGCGCAATATCATCGATTCTTTTGATTACCTCTTGCTTATCTAGGCCATACAGCATCCCACATAACAGTATGTTATCGTAACCATTTAAGTTGACATCTAAACCAGCCATCAGATTTATCAATGTCGAAACTCGACCTTCCTTCGTAAGCGTTCCGGAGGTAGGCTCATAAAACCCAGCCAACAGCTTAAGGAGAGATGTTTTTCCAGCGCCGTTATGGCCAATCAATGCAACGCGATCGCCATCGTCAAAGGACACGGTCAAGCTGTCTAATGCCAATATCGACGTCTTTTTACCTTTTTCCCGCTGAATAACCCCACCAACGGGTATTACCTTAGAGACTGAACGCGTCAGCGATCGGCTTTCAGAGTCGTATATTGGAAAATTTAAGCTAACGTTATCGAGAGTAATACTGGGCATCTATAAAATCTCTATTCAAAGCCAAAAAGCTATACGAGAACGATATCTAGCGAATATTGGGAATGCTAGCATCCAGCCAAATATCATAAGGTTAATAACAACAATCCAATTTGACCATGTTAGGGTTTCCTTGAGGAGCGGCCCTCTAAAAATTTCGATCATGTGGTAAAAAGGGTTTAGGTTCGTGATCAGAGTATTCTCAAGCTTGCCAACTGGCATCCACATAATAGGTGTGGCAAAAAAAACTAAGCGCAATATGTTGTTAAATAACTCAGAAATATCTCGAAAGCGAGTAGCGAAAACACTCATCATTACCCCTGCTGAAAGCGCTGTAAATGTTATGAGTAATAGGCCTAATGGCAACAATAACCAGTTTGCAGTAATAGGCTGCATCAGAATTAATGCCAAGATACCGAACATTAGCATTTGATAACTCAACACAATCAAATTACGCCAAACAACTCTGAACAGTAAAGTGAAATAACTAATTTG
>JAESTB010000192.1 GCA_016763815.1 Arenicella sp. | reverse complement strand
TCCTGCATTCCAGCAGTCGAGGGAGAGACAATGCAAAATCCAAGCCCGACTTGATGATCAAGCGCTACTTTCATGCATGGTCTACGTAAACTTATTCGTGAACGGCTGGTCCATAGCCGAACGTGTCTTTGCAATCAAACTCACGGTCTCTTAGCCGAGTACGGCATCGTTACCAAGAAAGGTAAAAGGGCTTTTTACTTACCACGCAAACCGGTTTAAATGACGACAGCCTTTCGGAGATTCTTAAAACAGGCCTTCATAATGCATTGTACGAACCGCAACAAACCTCGGATCACATTGCCAAGATTGAAGCCAGGCTCCGTGCTTATGTAGAGCAGGAGGAAGACTGCCAAATCCCACATTCAATGCCTTGCATTGGCGTGATCAACACTTCCGCCTTGATGTGCAAATATGGCAATGGTAGTCATTTTTCAAAATCAGAGTCACTCCCGTTGGCCTCAGCCTCACATCAAAGCTGAGTTCAAGTGGCCTTCGTCACCAGATGCAGGGCATCAGTAAACGCGGTGATCCTTATCCTGCGTAAGCAGCTGATTCATGGGGCGAGAGTATTGTTGATGATTTGTGATAAGACGATGCTTTGTGTCGTTGGCGTTGCGACTAAAACAACGGCGTGGGAACAATATTGCTGTAGTTGCGGTCGCCAATCGATTTGCAATATTGGCGTGGATATTACTGCAGAAACGTGAGATGTACCGTACCGTGCCCGTCTAAAACAAACCTAAGCACGCTCTCGGCTCCTGCCTCCCGCGATATTAGAGAATCCATTCACGTCAAACCGATCAACTACCAACGGAATTACCAAAAGCATGATGAGTTGGAGGGTTAGTCCCGTGCTGCACACCACACCGAAATTGAGCCTGTTTGGGACAAGGTTTTAAATAAAACTGCGTGGGTGTTTAGGCCTTTCAGGCGCGGATCTTGATCAGGCCGCACGGGGCCCAGTTGCAACAATGCAACGACAACGAGGCCGTATATATGTCAGCGCAACCCAGTTTTATCTGCTGCGGCAAGCTCTCTTCAGTAGTTGAGTTTCAATTACAGTCAGAATATTCTGACTTAGGCCTTGCTTTTATAGCGGTATCCATATGTGTCTTTGTTATTGCACCCTAAACGGTCATATTGAGCGAAGCCGAAAGACTAGGTGCCCCCTTGAGGGCATCTAAAGTGCAACCGTAATTAAAAAAACCTGATCAAGCATTGAGGTTTGTCCACTCGCTTCGCTCGGTCAATTACTAACGTTAGTCTTATAAAAACCACTTACTGCTGTAAAACACTCTCGAGTGTCTCCGGCTCGCCATTCAATTGCATTTCACATTTCCCCCAAGCCGCTGGAATATCGTACTGTGCTTCAGCTTCGTATTCGAATCGAGCAAAGCGGCGTTCGCAGCGGATTAAAAAATTATCCATACGCCCCGTTATCGGCTCAATGACAAAAGAATCTTTCAGCAGCGATAGAAACGTTCTACCATCGCGGGACAATGTTACTCTACGTTCCAAAACAGAACCGCCCTCTTGAATCTGTTTTATTTTTTCCATGTAACCGGAAAACGTATCGCTGATTTCAGGGTTCGAAGCCGAAAATTGATTATATTTTTCGAGTGCCTCTGCGTTGTACCCTAAATCCAGCATCAACTTTAGAATGGCGAACTGAACGGTCTTTTTAACGTTATCATCCACAGCCCGTTTACCACCCCACTCCACGTCTTCGAACATCATAACTTTTAACAGCGGCTCTAATTGCTGCTCCTTACTGCCGAACTTCTCCGCGAGATGGTAGCGCGCCAATTGTGTGTGCACCGCAGTAAAGAAAGTCTTATTGCGTAAGCGATGAATTTTATTCAAGGCGAGCATGGCCTTCCGTTGGCTTGGAGTCTCTTTTTTAAGTTCCTTTCTCAGTCGATTATAAAGACTCATGTAGCCTTTGGGCGCATGCATAGGTTTAACAAAGCCGCTAATATTAGCAATTTTCGAATGATCAAACACAACACGTAACATTTGCCTAGAGTCAACTGAGTTGGCATTCAACCTAGCAGGCTTAAATTGATAAGATGCAACAGTTTTTATAGCAGCCGAATCAAAAAAAGGCTGAGATGAACGTAGTACCTCAATTTCTATCGGCTGCCCCATCTTATCGACCATAAATACAAGCTCAACAACACCACTGTCTATTCTTGACGGCCAAAAGATTTCATAGAAATTTTTCGACACACTACTTTCAATCAATTCAGCAGCCTCGAATCCCTGTGGATGAACTAAGCTACCTATTAGACTTACGAATAGGGTTAAATAGTTACGAATAATTTTTTTCATGTAATTTGGTTTTATGTGCGTATAAATTATTGAGACCGAAATTCGCGCAGAAAAAACGACTTGTTCGACAAACACCGTCAGGACAGAAATATTTTTCAATTCAGCTTACCTAATGCCTCGCTAATAAAATGACCTTCGATACTTGGATGCGGACTCAAATAGAATCCTAGGCTTTATACTAGAGTATGGATGTCCACTATTTATGCCCGATAACTTGACTCAGATCAAGTTGGTTTTTATGCGCGCGTGAATACTATAGGCTTAGGAGATAGCCTATTTGAATACCGTTGATAAAAACACTGACCCACTGCCGTTTGTTGCGCCTTGCATTGTCCTGCCACTTAGCGCCCCGTGGCGATGGTTAAAGCTTGGCTTTAAGGACGCGAGTCGTGCACCATTAGTGAGTTTCGGTTCTGGTGCCGTGATGTCTGGTTTGATCATGGCAGTTACCGTTCTGGCATGGCAATACGGTAGCGTTTGGATTATGTTTTCGCTGTTGTGTGGTTTTGTATTTATAGCGCCCATCGCCTGCGTCGGAACCTATGCGATCAGCGCCCAACTTGAGCGGGGTATGAAAGTCTCATTCAAGCGTACTTTGCGAGCTTGTTTTAAACAATATATAAGTACTGAGTTGGTTTTTGCGTTGGTGCTATTGGTTATTTTTTTAGTGTGGGCTAGAGCAAGCTCAATGGCTAGTATCTTTCTGCCTAACAGCGCCGAGCACAACTTTGATAACATGGTTACTTATCTGAGCATACTTGCATTGGTAGCCGTCCTCTTTTTAAGTATTACGTTTGCCGCAAGTGTTTTTTCGCTTCCGATGATTATGCATCGAGATGTAGACGCGATAACAGCGGTGGTAACGTCCGTTAACGCGGTTATGCGAAATAAACTCGTGATGTTACTTTGGGGTTGGCTGATAGCCGCTGGCTTGTTCATCGGAATGGCTACCTTGGGGGTCGCTCTTGTCTTCTTTCTACCAGCCGTTGGCCATGCGGTTTGGCACGGTTACTTAGAGACCATTGACGCTAGTCAATTTCCACGACACCAAGTAGGCATCACAGCAACGGCCCGCCCACCGCATGAAAGATAACCTTAGTATTAGTCGCTTGCCAATAATTTGATTTTTATTGCGATAGTAGACGTGGCTATAATAGGATGCGGGATCAAATAGAGCCAAGGTTCTATATTAGAGCTGGATGTCCCGATACGTGCGCGACAGGTGTATCACTTTAGAATAAAAAAGCGCCATACTATTTTAGAATGGTACGGCGCTTATATGCTTACTTTGAAGGTTATCTTTACGTCTAGGTAACGAAGAGGTAGATATTACAATCCCTTTAGTATATTTCCAGCAGCGAGAACAACATACGCAGCTAAAGCTACCCATATGGCATGTCCCGCGACAATAGGTATGGCAACGCCGAGTGCCAACAGCAATGCGAGTACGGCTAGAGCGAGTGAAATAAGGAAGACTACTTTAGTTGGAGCGTTCAATTTCATGTGAAATTCCTGTAGTAAATTATTATCGTGTTTAAAAAGTATATCTGGAATTTTCAATCATCGCTAGAGACGTAGAACTCTAGAGGCTGTAAAGTGAACTGTGTGTCTGCACAACTCAACTGTTAAGGTAGATACAATGACAAAGAAATCACTGAACACTTTAAATAAGAGCCAAGCAAAATCAGTGCAATCAACAAAGCAAGCTCAGAACATCCCAAATGAGTCTATTACAGCTAAACAGCAGCACTGTTTAGCTGCAATCACCGACTAATCTATCTTAACCTTCGCCTGATAAATACTAGTAGTCCAGTTTTTACTAAACGTTAGATCCGGATTATCTGGGTGTTCGCTTTTCAATTTCAGGTTGGTATTTAAGTGACTGGTTAAATAAATGCTGCGTTCAGTGGCTGGTAAATAGGCGGCTTTTTCTTGTGAGAAGCCTTCTTGAAACCGTGCGGCTAGAAAATTCGGCGGAATCGTTTGATATTCCATCGTCACGCGCACTGAGGCTGGTTTGCCTCCCTTGATGTCGGCTATCGGAATCGCATAGCTTATTGTGTCTGAGCCAGCGTACTTGGACTGAGTATAGTGAACGTCGTCGGCAATTGTACTGTTAAGCGTCAACGGCATTAGCTGAGGGTCGGTGGCGTAGGCGGCTGAGCATTGCTTAATTCCGAATATCGTTGTTCCGGCACCTGGGTTTTTACTGCAGCCTAATTCTTCTGACGTTTTAAACCCTCTTGGTAGCAGACGGTTATCTTTCGCGTCGTGAAATAGTGACAGCGTTTTTGATGTTAGAACACCTCGGTCATCAACCGCTTGAACTTCGTAGATTTGCACCTGGCTTTGTAAGGTGATTTTTGCATAATGCGGCTGAAGGTTAACCGGGTTGCCGCCTGGCACTTCGCTACTTAACAGGTTATAAGTCGAATTTTCATTTTCCACACAAGCACCATCACAAATTGCGCCGTATGGATTAGTTTGACCAGATACCCAAGTGACGTTGCCGCTGCTGTCGAGCACTTCGAATTTTAGAAACGCACGGCGGAAACCAGCACCGGATGGAAATTTATGACCGGTGTTGTTGACCACACTTAGATCCGCTTCCAGGTTGCCGTTTGTCAGCGCAATTGAATCAATGCTTATTTGCACGGCGGCTTGTTGGTCTGCCACGGTAGAATCAACCACCAGCCCATTGCCATTGGCTTGACTAGTAGCTTGTTCGACGATTGCCATTTGACCGTTGAGCAAATAATTTTGGATAAAGTCTGCGCCTTCACCTGTCGTAGTAACCGCCGCAGGTGGCACATTGTCGTCGGTAGCCGATACACCTAGCACATCAGGAAACTGGATAAACATTTCGAACACCGGCAGATTGATACCCATTAGGCGGTGGCGACGATAACTTTTAGCTGTTAGACCATCGGTCGATTGCGCCATAATAGCGCCATGATTACTTCCGTCAGTTGGGTCGGTTACCAATGGCATATGACAGCCTTGGCAGGTGTTCTCATTGTCTCCTTCGCTGGCAAAGCTACTGTTAATCCATTCTAGGTAGGTAGCTTGCTCATAGCCAAGGCCGACGCATTGATCAGTAACTGGGTTACCGTATTTACCATTAGTGGCTTTAGCAAACGTTTTGGTTGTATCGCCACAGGCAATTGGGCGTTCGTAGTAGGGATAGGCCAGCTTTAATGCATCACTAGTATCAGGTAATGGCGAACTCGGTTTAAACGCGGTTGGAATCTGTGGCACAATCAGCACATGACAAGCCCCACAAATAACCGATTGTTTCAAATAACTAACCCCATTTTTTTTATCATAGGCCTGTGCAATATTCAAGTTATCGTCTTTCTTCATCGGAACCGGATCGAGAATACTAACGGGGTCTGGCGTCATGATATTTTTCATGTCGTACTCAAATGTGGCCGTAAACTCATACTCTAAGGGCACTGGGTTATCAGTCTGACGGTTCTTAACGTTATAAGTATCTCGGGGGCCGTAAAACACGTCATAGTCCTTGCCGTTCCACTGGCCTGCGCCCTTCTCGGGGCCAATACGATGACAGGTCTCGCAGGACACTCCGTCTCGTGCTAAGGAGCCGTATTTTGCATAGAGGTCTGGGTGTGCTTGTATAGATTTACCTTTAATTGGTTCGCAATCACCGGTAAATGGGTAAGGTTTGCCCTGCTCTTTCTTTGATAGCACACCGGGTACTGTGGCATAGAAAATATCAGTGCAAAACGTCTGGTCCTTACCATGATCAACCTTGAGTTGGCGTTCACCCATTTCGCCATGACAGCTAAAACACACGTCTTGTATCACCGCTGGGTCGGCATAGGGATGTTGATTGGTTTCGCTTTCAATTTGCGCTTGCCATATCGGGTCGCGGGTCGCGAGTCGCATGATGTTAGCGTTCCAATCACCGTATTGAGACCAATTAGCTAACCATGTTTTATGATCGCCATCGGAGTACTTGGCCGGCAGACTCGGTTCTGAAAAATAGGACATCTGCGGTAAGCCACCGCCCTCGACAAACAAAACGCTGTCGTGACAGGCTTGGCAAAATTCGCCCGTCGAGAAATCGTCACGGCAGACAATCGGGTAACCTGTCGGCGGATAACCAGGGTCACCGGGGTCGCAGTTTAGTGTCTCACCGGGAGTGGCCCGTGCTACCAACTCAAGCGAGGTATCGCCGGCGCGTTGCGGTGGAAACCAAACAACATCTTTTTTCATTAACAGCGAAATCGGCACCGAATTCTTTAAATAGGTATTGTTATAAAAATCGATAAACCCCTTAGCTTGCTCAGAGCCTTCAGCTAACGGCTGACTCGGTGTATCACCAAGTTGGAAAACCGGCTTTGGCACAGTCTCACCGTTATTAACGTAGGTCATATCAGAGTCGGCAAATGCAGTGCCTATAGATAGGACAGTAGCCAATACAGTGCCCACTAGGACCAACAGACTAACGAGTAATGCAAACACATTGCAAATCGATTTCATAACACACCTCTTACCAATTGACTCTCTGAATCAACATCGGTTGATGAACCACGTTGATTCCAGAATGGTTGATCTAGCCAACGTGGCTGGCTAGCGTAATAATATTCATGCTGTTGCACATAGTCAGCCCAAAGCTGCTCTTGCTCATGCGCGTAACGTTTTAGAAAAAACTGATCATCATTTTGAGAATTCTGACTTTGCTCCGATTTAGCCAGCGCATAATTAACCATCTGGCCCGCCGAACTAGCCGAATTAAGCGCCTTATAAATTCCTTGAGATGACAATGGATCGTACGCTTGCGCGGCGTCGCCAACCGCTAACCAACCTTCACCACAAAATTGAGTTAAGCGCTCGCTGCCAGCCGCCGC
>JAESTB010000191.1 GCA_016763815.1 Arenicella sp. | reverse complement strand
CTGTCTGAATTGATGCGCCGTTATCAGAAGTGTTTTTAGCACTAGCTGTGTCGTTGCCACTAATAGCCGCTGGATTTACTTGCTTTTGCATTAGCACAAGCCTTCTAGCCATAACGGGCCTCGAGCTGCTTTCTGCATTTGCAAAGGTAACATGAGCAAATCAATCAATCGACTATTCGCCTTGTTCTTCAGCCGCTTGTTTAGCCGCTTGAGCTGCCGGACTTAAGCGAATATGCAAATCACGCAGCTGGTTTTTATCAACATCACTTGGCGCAGCGGTCAACAAGCATGATGCTCTCTGAGTCTTCGGAAAGGCGATCACGTCACGAATAGACTCAACCTCAGACATCATGGCAACGATACGATCAATACCAAAGGCAATGCCGCCGTGCGGAGGAGCGCCATAACGCAATGCTTCGAGCAAGAAGCCAAATTTATCTTCGGCTTCATCATCACCAATACCTAAGGCGGTAAACGCTTGCTTTTGAATGTCAGATTGATGAATACGAATTGAACCGCCACCCAACTCTGTACCATTGAGTACCATATCGTAAGCGCGAGACAAAACATTCCCAGGGTTGCTTTCCAGCTCTTCAATTTGATCTTCCTTAGGCGCGGTAAAAGGGTGATGCAACGAAGTCCAACGACCGTTATCTTCATCTCTTTCAAACATCGGAAAGTCGACAACCCACATTGGCGACCATTTAGTATCGATCATATCCAAATCGATACCGACTTTAACCCGCAAAGCCGCCAACGAGTCGTTAACAACCTTGGCTCGATCAGCACCGAAAAACACTAAGTCGCCATCTTCTGCGCTAATACGATGCATAACTTTGGCTAGCACATCCGCTGGCAAGTTTTTGACGATTGGCGATTGCAGCCCATCGTTACCAGCCGACAAATCATTGACCTTTATGTACGCTAAACCACGGGCACCATAGTTGCCAACGAATTCAGTATATAAATCAATTTGTTTACGGCTCAACTTAGCCGCACCACCGGGAATTCGCATCGCGGCAACACGACCATCATCGGAGTTAGCTGGATTTGAGAAAACCTTAAAGTCGACCTCTTTCATCAAGTCGGTAACTGACACCAACTTCAATGGGATACGTAAGTCGGGACGATCAATGCCATACTCCTCAATAGAGTCAGCATAGGTCATACGTGGGAATTCAGCCGGCAGATCAACATCTAACTTTGCTTTGAATAAACCACGAATCATGTGTTCCATCATGTTCATGATTTCTTCTTCATTCATAAACGACATTTCAACATCTAGCTGAGTAAACTCAGGCTGACGGTCAGCACGTAGATCTTCATCTCGGAAACAACGTGCGATTTGATAATAGCGCTCGAAACCCGCCACCATCAACAATTGCTTGAACAGCTGAGGAGACTGAGGTAACGCAAAGAAGTCGCCAGCGTGAACTCGGCTCGGCACTAGGTAATCACGCGCGCCTTCTGGTGTTGATTTAGTCAAAATCGGTGTTTCGATATCGCAGAAGTTTTCAGCTTCTAAGAAGTCACGAAAGTACTTTGTGACTCCGCTGCGTAAACGAAAGATTTTTTGCATTTTGTCACGACGCAAATCCAGGTAACGATACTTCAAACGAACGGCTTCGCTCATATCATCATCATCCAACTGAAAAGGAATTGGCTCTGAGCGATTCAAAACTTGGATTTCAGTTGCGTAAACCTCAACCATGCCGGTTGGTAAGTCGGCGTTGGTGGTACCTTCTGGGCGAGCACGCACTTTAGCGGTTACTTGCAATACATGCTCATTTCGAACCGTGTCAGCAATCGCAAAAGCATCAACCGCATCAGGATCTACGACGACTTGCAACAATGCTGACGCATCACGTAGATCGATAAAAATCACGCCACCGTGGTCTCGACGACGCTGCGCCCAACCAGCGACAGTAATGACTTGACCAATTAGGCTTTGGTTAATTTCGCCACAGTTATGACTACGTAATGCTTTCATTTTTTTCTCTTAATAGGTTGAAACCTCAGCATAACTCGACGAGCGGAGAAAAATGACTCGAACTCTCCTACTTTTCGAAGGAAACCTAATAATAGCCAGCTATTATTAGGTTTGCCGCCTCAATTGGAGAAATTTCAGTCTATCGCCGTTTCGCCCCTGAATGATGTTGATGTTTCAGGTTCTTTGAATGACTAATTATTTTTTTCTGCCTTAGCCTTAGCCTTAGCCTTAGCCTGAGCGTCTTCTTTTCGTTTAATCTCAGCGGCCATTTTCTTAACTTCTTCTGGATCGTCTAAAGGGTTAATAACACCGGCCGACAAAATCATCTTTAAACCAACTTCGACTGGCACGTCTAGCCGTTTCACATCGGTCCTAGGCACCATAATGTAAACACCAGAAGTCGGATTCGGCGTGGTCGGCACATAAATGTTTATCAAATCTTGACCCGCGACTTGTTGGAATTGTTTCGGCGTATCACCTGTTACAAACGCCAATACCCAAATTCCCTTGCGCGGATACTCAACCAATACCATTTCACGAAATGACTGGCCGGCATCTGAAAAGAGGCTAGCGGTAATTTGCTTAACGGCACCGTAAACGCTACGAACCAATGGAATCCTCGACAACAACGATTCCCACGCAGCGACAATTCGACGGCCGAAAAAATTCGCCACAATCAAGCCAGTCACCAGCACTAATATCAAGGTTAAGATCACGCCCAGGCCGGGGATGTTAAAACCGATTAAATTCTCAGGGCGAATCGCTGGCGGCAGCAATAGCAAACTGCGATCGATCAGCCGAATTGAAAACGACAATACTGTGTAGGTTGCCACAATTGGTAGCCAGACCAATAGGCCGGCAACAAAATAACGTCTTAAACGAATCATGGAGAAACCCTATTCAGCCGAAGCGCTGGATTTTGACTCTGGTGAAGATGGCGGTTTTGACTCGCTTTTAGTCTCCGCTTTCTTCTCTTCTGGCTTCTTACCTAGGTTTTTGGAGTCAGTTTCGTACCAGCCAGTGCCTTTTAGTTTAAAAACGGCTGCGGTTAACTGTTTCTTTAGCGTCGGCGTATTGCACTCGGGGCAATCCACTAACTTAGCGTCGCTCATTTTCTGCAAAGCTTCTAAGCCCTGTCCGCAATCGGTGCATTTGTATTGATAAATAGGCATTTTGTTAAAATTTCTTCAAAATTCGTTATAAAAAAGGCGTTGTAACTGGTATCAAAAGACACCAAGCAACCACTAGCCCGGTGCTGGCTGCGTAAAAACAGCCAAGTCTAAGCATAAACCGTAAGTAAGCCGCCCTGAGGCCGCGCGCGCGTTAGTGCAATAGTCCGATAAATAGCTCTGAGACCAAGCGTTAGCGCAAAAACAGCGCGGTATTATACCGCTAACTGCCTGCAATCGTCATATTTTCAATGACGATTGATCCACATTCGGTGCTGCCACGGTTATCATAATCGTCACCAATGGCGACAATATTGCGATACATGTCGGTTAAGTTACCCGCCACCGTAATTTCTTCCACCGGGTATTGAATTTCACCATTCTCCACCCAAAAACCCGCCGCACCACGAGAATAATCACCACTAACCATGTTGATACCGGAGCCGATTAATTCAGTAACCAGTAAGCCTGTACCCATATCAGACAACAATTTCTCAGTCGTTTGACCTGTATTGCTGACACTCAAATTGCGCACACCACCGGCGTTGGCGGTGGACTCAAGCCCCAACTTACGGGCCGTATAAGAACCTAAAACATAGCTTTCCAAGCGACCGCCGTCGACAATGGCTCGGTAATCTGGCGTCGCAATACCTTCGCCATCGTGCCAAGCACTACTAATGGCGCCCATTTTATGTGGATTCTCAGCAATAGTCATAAAGCCTGGCAATACCTCTTGACCGACTTTATCCAACATAAAGCTGGCTTTCTTATAAATTGCACCGCCTTTGATAGCTCCAATAAGGTGACTAATTAAACTCTTCGCCATAGCCGAGTCGTACATTACGGTTGCCTGGCATGAAGGAATTTGGCGGGCATCTAAGCGAGCAACGGTCCGCTTGGCCGCCACCAGGCCAATCTCTTCAGGTGAATCTAGCGTTGCCGCATCTCGACCGCTGTGGTACCAATAGTCGCGTTGCATGCCGTCACCATTTGAACCAATAACTGAACACGAAATGCTGTGCTGGCTACCCCGGCTTTGGCTTAAAAAACCATGAGAGTTAGCGTATACATCCAAACCAGAATAAGAATTAACCGAGGCGCCTTCTGAATTAGTGATTAACTCACTCGATTCCACCGCAGCCCGCTCGCAACGCATGGCGATATCAAGCATTTGAGCCTCGTTGACATCCCACGCGTGATACAGATCCAGGTCCTTTTCTTGTGTTGCGATTCGATCCGCATCGGCCAAACCAAAACAAGGGTCGGCGCCAGTATGTCGGGCAATCGAAATAGCCGCGTCGACCGTGCTGCGAATGCCGTTCTCGCTCATATCAGCACTGCTGGCTGATCCGGTCTTATGATCTTTATAAACGCTAATAACAAATTGTGCGTCATTATGCTTTTCTACCGTCTCAAGCTCCTGCTGCCGCGCGGCGATTGAAATTCCGTTACCTAGATGCAGTGAGACTTCAGATTGATCGATACCTTGTTTTTTGGCGTAGTCAATTGCGAACTCAGCCGCTTTAGCCAGATTTAACTCGCTCATAGCTGTACACCTCCAACAGTTAAGGCATCTATTTTCAAAGTTGGTTGGCCGACGCCTACCGGCACACTCTGACCTTCTTTACCGCAGACACCGACACCCGGATCTAGACTCATGTCATTGCCGACCATGCTAATAGTTTGCATCGCTTCTGGGCCGTTGCCAATCAAGGTTGCGCCTTTTACTGGCGCTGTGATTTTGCCGTCTTCGATTAAATACGCTTCGCTTGATGAGAACACAAATTTACCTGAGGTAATATCGACTTGCCCGCCGCTAAAATTAACCGCATATAAACCTTTCTTAACGCTTTTTATAATCTCTTCTGGGTCATGTTCACCCGATTGCATATAGGTATTGGTCATACGCGGCATCGGCAGGTGCGCGAATGATTCGCGACGCCCATTACCGGTAACGTTCATACCCATCAGGCGCGCATTATGCTCGTCTTGCATATAACCTTTGAGAATACCTTTTTCAATCAACACCGTATTTTGAGTTTGATTGCCTTCATCATCAACGCTCAACGAGCCTCGACGATCAGCAATAGTACCATCGTCGACAATAGTACAAAGCTCACTGGCCACTTTTTCGCCAATACGACCAGAAAACGCTGATGTGCCCTTGCGGTTAAAGTCGCCCTCTAAACCGTGGCCTACGGCTTCGTGCAGCAAGACACCTGGCCAGCCGTTACCTAGAACCACTTCCATGGTGCCTGCCGGCGAATCTACCGCCTCTAAACTAACAAGTGCCTGGCGTACAGCCTCATGCGAATAATGCTCGATCATCGAGCTATCGAAGTAGTCAAACCCGAAACGGCCGCCACCACCACTCGAGCCGCGCTCGCGCTTGCCATTTTGCTCCACGATAACCGACACGCTTAGCCTGACTAACGGTCGCACATCTGGAATTTGCCGGCCATCGCTGGTAACAATAAGCACCACTTCATATACGCCCGACAAACTTGCCATTACCTCTTTAACGCGAGGGTCGCGATCACGCGCGGCGCGATCAGCCTGCTCTAGAATTGCTACTTTACTGACATCATCCAAGGCCGCTATTGGGTCTAACTCAGAATATAAAGGCTTGATCCCTTGCGGGCGCCAGATATTTTTTGATTGTACATCTTGCCCTTGACGACCGATCGCCGAGACAACATCCGCGGCCGTTAAAATTGCTGACAGGTTTAAATCTTCACTGTAAGCAAACGCGGTTTTCTCGCCAACGATTGAACGCAGACCAACACCTTGATCAATATTGAAACTGCCGGTCTTTACTTGGCCTTCATCAAGCGACCAACTTTCGTTCTTGGAGTACTGAAAATACAAATCGGCAAAATCACTGCCATTGACGTTGGTGAGCTTTTGCATAAGCTGATTCAAATGCTCATCGGACAAACCGGTGGGTTCGAGCAAGGTGGCTTGCGCAATGGATAAATGTTGTTGATTCATAATCGTTTAGGTCACGTCCAGATTGGCGCTATAGAAAAGCGCATAGAACCCGATACAATATCAAGTTCAGAAATAGTTTCGCCACTGCAATCCAGTTGCAATGAGATAGAGTACACTTCAGTGTCTAGTCCATAATAATAACAAAATTGGGGCAAGAAATTGATGGAGATCTCAGCATAACTCAGGGACGAAATTGAAAGTGTTTGGAATGCCGCCAATTGAGGCGGAAAACGCCGTTAATAGCGAGCTATTGACAAGTTTTTCAATCAAAAGTGGAGGAGTTTCAACCCAAACAACACAGTTACAGGCATTTTTATTGGTTCGTCGAGTTATGCTGAGATCTCATATAAGTTAAGGTGCGGAAAATAAGTCATTCAAGGCTATAACTTAAGGGCAGATTGGCTAGATTCAATCTATTACCGCCGAAATTACTAGTTGATAGAGGGCGCGCGATCAGCATCAGCATCACTGTTGCTTACTTGCTCAACGCTCACCTCGGGCACAGGGTCGGCACCTAGTTGTGGGTTTTGGGCATCATTACTAATAGATTCGAGAGCGCTAATTGGCTCAACATCGCGACTGTCCGAGGCCTTGATCTCAACCATTTCAAAATCTTCCCAGGTGCCAAGCGCGCGATAACTTTTGAAACTCGAATTACGCATTTCGTCTTTGAAGATGCGCTGAGTAATAAAAATAAACGCGCCTGCAGCAGGGTTTGCTAAGGCGCTTAGAAGTGCTAAATTACCACCCAATTCAGGAGATACATGAACCTCAAGGTCGACTAATTCTTTGTTTAAATCCACCTTCCCTTCCATACGCAAAAACACCGCAGGTGAAAGCAGAAAGGCCTCACTGAGTATCGCTTCGCCGTCAGCCAGTGAACCTGAATATCGCATACGGTCAAACTTTAAACCTGAGGCGAATACGTCTCTAAAATCAAATACTAAACGTCTCGCAATGGCATTAAAATTCAACAAACCGAGCAACTTACCACCTCCCGGTTCAACTTTAACCAACTCACCATCTTTGATAAACGCATCAAATTCACCATTTAAACGACCATAGTCGAATTCATGCGGCGCGCCGATCCAGCTTATCTTACCTTTAACCGTACCTTCACCCTTTTTAATTATGCCGTCAAAGTCCATTTCGTCAAAAGCGCCCTCAGCTTCGTCAATAACCGTATTGAAGCTGAACTTTGAAATCGAACCATCAGAACTGTTATTAACCCAGTTACCACTGGCGGTGGTAAAAATACCGTAATGCTTTAACTCAAAGCGGTCTATCGACCATTTGTCGCCATCGGGCTTGGCACTTAATGACAGGGCGCCGAGATTTTTACCGGCTAGTCGAAAATCATCGATTTCTAACAAAAGCGACGGAAATTCGCTTGGCTGTAAACTATAGTCAATGCTCTCTAATGCGGCGCCAGGATTAGGGTCTTCACTGATAGTTAGATGGGATAACTCAAAACTAAAGTCACTCACATCGGCTCGCGGCTGCATTTGCAAAGTACCGCTAATATTGTCGCCGTCGAGCGTGCCAATCCACTGCAGGCCATCGACTGACACCACGTCTAGTTGAAATAAGCCAAACTCGCGACCAAGAAACGTCGGGTTTTTAGCGACAATATTGATTGAGCGCATAGCATCCAAAAAATCGCTGTTGTCGCTCG
>JAESTB010000190.1 GCA_016763815.1 Arenicella sp. | reverse complement strand
TGATGAACATAACAGTCAATAATATGTGGCGACTGCTTTAAAAGCAGAGTCATTGCCGGTGAATGTAATAGCGGCGGCACGATGCTTGCTAGTAAAGTCGGTGACTTGGCCAGTAAACGAAAATATTGTTCGCCACTCGGAAGCACTCTGAAAAAATCATGCAACCTGATTACAGTATTACTTGTATCACCATGATGGTCGGCCAAGTAGCTAGCAATACCTCTGGTTAACGGCCTCAGCCGATGGCGAACCTGATTAGACACACCATAGTTAATAAAGCCGCCTTCCCAAGCATCGACTATGCCATCGGCCTGCTCACTTAGGCCATCTGGCCACACAACCGCATCTCCTTGGGCCGCAGTTTGCTCTTCAAAAAGCTGTTCAAAATATTGATGAACAAAAGCTCTCAAAACATTAAGTTCTTCGACTAAGGCTGACCACTCATCGACCCCGAGTAGCACAAGTAAGCGCCGCTGATTATCGTCTGACTTTGGGATTAAATGGGTTTGTTGATTACCGAGCATCTGTATCGCATTTTCAAGACGACGTTGGTACCGGTAGGCTTTAGCCAATGTTGTTGCAACCTCTTTAGTAAACTTACCCAGATAAAATAGGGCGTCTACAGCGTCGAGCGTATTAGGTGTTCTTAATGGGTAATGCCTTCCACCCCATAACAACTGTAATGCGTTGGCAATAAACTCAATCTCGCGAATACCACCACTGCCGAGCTTTACATTATAGCCAGCGATATCGCTCGATACTGGCTCCGCCCATTGTCTTTGCGCGCGCAAAGATGGATGCTCTAGGTTTATACGCTGCTTAATTTCAGCAAGCTCATCAAGTGCACGATAGTCAAGATTTTGTCGCCATATAAATGGCGTTAAGATTTTTAAAAAACCCGTCCCCAGATCGATGTCACCGGCAACCACGCGGGCCTTCATTAGTGCTAGGCGGTGCCACGGTGACGCTCTGTAAAAGTAGTAATCTTCAGCGGCGTTTACAGACATCGCTAAGGTGGTCGCCGACGCATTAGGGCGTAGCCTCCAATCAACCCGCCAAACAAAATTCGAGGCGCCAGCCTGCGATAATATTTTGCTCAAACTCTGTAAAACCTGGTGACATACGTAACTCTTACCAAGCACCTCAGGCACAGGTATAACTTGAGGATCGAAATACGCAACCAGATCGACATCGCTGGAAAAATTAAGATCGTGACCACCGAGCTTCCCCATGCCGAAGATAAATAGGCCGGGGACATCTCCATTAACATCAACAACAGATTGAGTAATGGCCTTATGTTTTGGTGCGATCTTCAGCCAAGCCAGCTTCAATGCAAAACTGATGGTAACTTCGGCAAACTGAGTTTGCCAGCGGCCAAGTTGAGGCTGAGCTAACGAGCTAGAAAGCGCCGCGATAGCCCATGTGTAATTAAAATCAGACTTGGCTTGAAGCAGAACTGATTCAGCACGCTCTAGGTCTTCAAAAATATAAATCGTCAGGTCATGGCAAATTTTCGATAAGACTGAGCTTAAGTCAGCTGGCTTGACTGAAGGCGTAAGCTCGCTAAGCGTGGATAAGCGAGCCAAGTATTGCGAGGCGTTTAATTGATCTTCTATAGACATAGTCTAATCATCGATGTGTCAGGCAAACTACGGCAGGCCCTTACTGAAGGCCCGCTTTTCGAATCTAAGTTTGCCGCTCGCGACGCTCCATTTTTTTAGCCGCATACCAACATGACGTATTAATGTGCAACTTATTTTCATCAGCCCAGGCAAAAGCATGATCAACCAACTCAGAGGCTAAAGCTTGGCCGCGATACGCTTCGGGAACGAAGGTGCCGAAAAAGTCGACCATCGCTTCCGCTGACTCACTTCCTGAGCGTCGATACTTTAGAAACGCTCGCTGCCCATCGTCTAAATGTACATAGAAAAGAGATTCTTCTGGTTGGTGGAGTATTTGGTAGTCCGACATTCTCGGGATGACTGCTGAATATTAGTTTGCAACATTTTAACAGATGTTGCTTATTCACGTACCAAACAATATGCGATCTTGTTGCTCAAGCTGCCAAGCTGGATACTTTTGCATCACATTTAAAAACAGCGTCGAGGTCAGCAAAAACTCAAGCCATTCCTGTAGCTTAGGCAGATCTTGAGCGTCAAATTTAGACTTATCGACCATGGCAAACTGGCGAATAAATGGAAAAATAGCCACATCTAAAACATTAAGTTTTGGCATTTCTAAGAAATACTGGCCATTTGCATCAGCGTTCAATAGTGACTCTAGTTCATTGAGAAATTCCAAGCCTTTATCGAAATAGTAAGATTGAGGTTGCTCTGGGTAGCGATCGAAATACTTATAGTGGTCAAGGTTACCTTTAAACTCTTGATCATTGCGTTGAATAAGCGGGTGTTTTAGCGATTGGCTAAGCCAGTCATCCGGATCCGCCTTTGCTAAGGCCCAATCCATTACCCCGAGACTTTCATCGATCACCTGACCATCATCAATAACAACCGGCACCGTGCCTTTGGGCGATACTTTGAGCATTGATTCGGGTTTATTCTTCAGCACCACTTCGCGCAACTCACACTCGGTGCCACTATAGTTAATTGCCATACGTGCACGCATGGCATACGGGCAGCGTCTAAAAGAGTACAGTATCGGTAGCATTGCTAGCGGCCTTTAGTTTGTGGTCAGTGACGCCCTGAACTTGTTGATATAAAGCCTTAAGGTTATATATAGCTGATTAAAATCACGTCTGCAGCCCAAACACGCTATGGCTGCGCAGCTAACAAGAGCCTAATTACTCTTTAAAACCAAACAGCCCTTTTTCGATTATGTGCCTAGTTACTGCTGGCGGCAGCTTCTTTTCCCAATCCCCTCGCCCGTTCGGCAGTTCTTTGACAACTTCGCGTGCTGATATATCTAAATTTTGCACATTTTGGATGTCGGCCGAAACCATCGCTTTGTTTGAGGTAAGGTGTTTCAGGAGGTGGGTTAGCGATGGGTCTACATCTACATTATCTAAGGAAATTAGTTTGCCATCACGAATCGTTGGGTACACATAAACATTAGTGTTGTCAGAGAATAATTTCCCGAAGGCTTCAAGAATGCCACCTTCGAGGCCTTGATAGTATTTTTCAGCAAACAAGTAATCGAAGTCTAATACGCTAAGCATAATGCCAATACGATCTTGGGTGTAGTGTCGAATCCACGAGCGTAGCCTGAAAAAGCGTAAATAGTCTGAAATCAAAACCGAGAAACCCAACTCGT
This sequence comes from Arenicella sp., assembly GCA_016763815.1. Taxonomy (GTDB): domain Bacteria; phylum Pseudomonadota; class Gammaproteobacteria; order Arenicellales; family Arenicellaceae; genus Arenicella. The sequence continues at coordinate 4,441 of JAESTB010000190.1, read as the reverse complement.
TAAGCAAATCTACTCGGGCTAAAAAATCAGAATCGGCATCTTCATTACCAGAGTAAAGTTCGTTCAAAGTGATCTCAGCCACCACTAAAATTTTATCTTTCTCAACGCCCTGCTCCTGCGCAAAGTGCCTAATTGCCGACTCTTTCATGTCCATATGGACATTTGTTGGCGGCTTAAACGAGCCACGAATCACGATCGTGTCCTTCTTACGCAAGGCCGATGCAGGCACTACTGATTGGCCACTGGGCTCGAACATTACCGCACGACAATTCCAGCTATGAATCAAATGAAGATTCATCAATCGATTTTCTACGCTGTCAAAATCTGGGCCTGAAAAATGAATCAAATCAATTTCGATACGTTTGTCAGAACCCATGCCGTCTTGTAAATTATCGATAATCTCTTTTGGTTTATCAGCGTGGTAGTAAGCGCCATGTACTAAGTTTACGCCTAAAACGCCCAGTGCCTCAGATTGCTGTCGATTGGTATCATCAAGCATCCTGACATGTAAAATAATTGCACTTGGCTGTCCATGAGGTTCTAGTTGACGCTTAACACCAACCCAACCATGACACTCATTTTTTTGGCTATAACTCCTTGCTGTTACGGTCGCCGCGTAAGCGAAAAAACGCGAGTCATCACCACGAGCCTCATCTAACCTCTGCACCATCAACTCATATTCATGGTCCATCATTTGCTCACAACGCTCTCGACTCACATAGCGACCCGTTTCGCCGTAGACATCGTCACTAACCTGCATGTCGTAAGCCGACATAGTTTTAGCAACAGTACCCGCGGCCGCACCGGCGTTGAAAAATTGACGTGCCGTTTCTTGACCCGCACCAATTTCTACGATAGCTCCGTAAATACTACTATTTAGGTTTATCTCAAGCGCCTTTTCCTGAGGTAACTTTCGGTTGTTGCGGTTGTTGCGGTTTTCGAGTTTAGCGTCGGTCATTTTCTACACATTGGAATAGTCGTTAAGTTCTATTTCTTGGCACTGTTTTTATTACTGTTTTTGAGCCTTATATTGGCATTAGAAGCACAACAGCATGTGCCTCGATACCTTCTTCTCGCCCTACGAAACCGAGCTTCTCAGTGGTGGTCGCTTTGATGTTTATTTGATTGCTTTGGCCATTAAAGTCGGCTGCAATATTGTCCTTCATGGACGCCAGATAAGATGATAGTCTAGGTTTCTGCGCGGCAATGGTGACGTCTAAGTTACCTAGCGAATAATTACGTTGTGCCATTAATGTCACAACGTGCCGCAGTAGCTTTCGGCTGTCAACCCCGGCATAAGCTGTATCCGTGTCAGGAAAGTGCTTGCCAATATCCCCTAAGCCCAGAGCGCCCAACACAGCATCACAAACAGCATGCAATAGCACGTCGGCGTCTGAGTGGCCGAGTAAGCCTTTGCTGTGCTCAATTTCGATGCCACCTAAGATTAGCTTGCGACCTTCGACCAATTGGTGAACATCGTATCCATGACCTATTCTCATTAATCGTGGTCTCCACCGTGGTGGTGTGAGCTAGCATCGCTCGAATCGTGCTGGTGCGAACTGTCGCCGTCTTTTTTATCGCCGCCGCTTACCACGTCGATCACCGCGCCACCAACCTTAAAGGGCACCTTGGCAACTTCAATCACGACGTCGACCGTATTGCCAACAATGGTGCCTAGGCACCCCTGTAAAATTAGACAAAAAAGAACACAGATTAATAACTTGAACGGTTTCTGTAAGGTCTGTTTGGCGGACTTAGGCATAAGATATCTCGGAAGACTAACGTGCATATTGTACTTTGTTTACCATTCAGTGTTTAGCATTAAGTGAAAACTCGGCCAGCGCTAAATCTTCAGGTGTCGTGACCTTCAAGTTGCGTGCATCGCCTGCTACTAATTTAGGTTGATAACCCAAGCGTTCAAGCGCAGACGCTTCGTCGGTAATATCAACATGTTGTTCTATTGCCGACGTCAAAGCGGCTTTTAAAAGGCCATAGCGAAACATTTGTGGAGTTTGCGCCTGCCAAATATCGGAACGGTCAACAGTAGCCATGATAGTCTGTGTTTTACTCACACGCTTAAGCGTATCCTTTACCTGCACGGCTAGAATCCCACCAACTTCATCATCTCTGAGACTGTCGATTAAGTGCTTGAGTGAAGCGCTGCTAAGACACGGCCGAGCCGCGTCGTGTACCAGCACCCAGTCAGAGTCTTTAACCAGCGGGTGAGAGTCTTTAACCAGCGGGTGAGAGTCTTCAGCTACCGAAAAAGCGCCTTCAGTGCTTAAGGCAGTTAAGCCGTTTAACACGCTATGAGCCCTGGAACTGCCACCAATAGTAGTGGCCACTCGTTGCTCCTTGGCTATCTTTAGTTGACTAAACCTTTGATCATTTTCTGCTAAAGGGATCATGATTTTCTGGATCTCGTGGTTATCCAAAAACACCTTGATCGTATGCTCAATAATCGTTGAGCCGTTTATCAAAAGATACTGTTTCGGCACGCTTTCTTGCATGCGACTGCCAGAACCGGCCGCAGGCATGACCACCCAAAACGTTGGTTTACTTAAACTGGGTATATTTAACTTTGGTTTGCTTGAATCAGACATTGAAAAAATCGTCTAAGGCGTTATTTAAGGCACCCATTCCAAGCGCGGTCATTGGCCGGTCGTTAGGTACCGTGATATCGGCCGCCGATTCATACAAACCAACTCTATCGCTATACAGCCGTGGCAACGAATGCGACTTCATCTTAGCTAAACCTCGGCTGCTAGAGTTGTCAACTCGTTGAGTGAGCGTTCGCATACTTATCTGTAAGTATACGCGTGCACCGATGGCGCCCAGATGGTCCATCGCTTGACGACTATAAACCGCGCTACCACCAGTGGCAATGACGTGGTTTTGGAGTTCTAATCGAGATAACACCATGCCCTCAAGAAAACGTAGATATTTAACGCCCCTGCGATTAACGATGTTTTGAATATGCATATTCTCAACTTGCTCAAGAATATGATCGGTATCAACAAACGACATGCCCCGTTGCCTAGCCAAGCGCCGTCCAAGGGTGCTCTTACCGCTTCCTGGCATGCCAATCAGGGTGATGTTTGGTAAGGCGCTAGTCACGCGTTTCAAAGCCTAATTTATCAGCGGGAATGCGCGAGTCTGTGACCCAATCTAGATGCATTTGTTCACTTTCATAACTATTGCCATCTTTATCGACGAAGAAGCGACCAAAAGCGACTGCGTTTTCTACAACACTGTCTGAGCCGATTCGTGTGTATTCGAAAATAAGGCTCTTGCTGATCTCAGCCGTGCCGCAGATATGACAACCATGGCCAATCCAAGTGGGGCCAATAATCTTGGCACCGGCTTCAATACGAGTTCCGCTACCGATATATACCGGCCCTTGGATGTCACATGCCTGCCAATCAACACTGGCGTTTAGCCCCACCCAAATCCCCGGTTTGATCTCGGTACCTGGCATCGGAATTGTTCTAAGCTCACCATTCATGATTTTTTGATTGGCCTCCCAGTAGTCACTGATTCGACCTATATCAATCCAGTTAAACGGGATATCAATAGCTTGAAACTTCAGCCCTTGTGCAACAATTTTAGGGAATAAATCTGAACCAATATCATAGGTCTCACCTTCAGGGATCAGCTCCAAAACTTCAGGTTCAAAAATATAAATACCGGTGTTTACTTTGTTAGACAAGGCCTCTTCGACTGAGGGCTTTTCTTGGAACGAGGTTATTTGGCCGGTCTTATCGCTTACCACCACACCGTAATCACTGACCTCTTCTGGCTCAACAGACAAGGTGCAAATACTTGCCATTGCCCCGCTTTTCCAGTGTTGTCTAACGGCCTTGCTTAGGTCTAAGTCAATTAAAGCATCACCACAGACAACTAAAAAAGTATCGTCAAAGAAGCCACCAAATTGTTGAACACGTTTTATGCCTCCAGCGGAACCGACCGCGTCCGATTGAATTTTGCCGTCTTCAATATGACCCTCAAACGAGTATCCAATCTCTACACCGAAACGCTCACCATTGCCGAAGTAACTTTCAATTTTCTCAGGCAAATGACTCACGTTGATCATGATTTCATCGAAGCCATGGCGAGCCAGCTCTTCTATCAAGTACTCCATCACCGGCTTACCAATGATCGGGATCATCGGTTTTGGCATCTCATTGGTTAACGGCCTTACGCGGGTACCCTTACCCGCGGCAAGTATCATTGCTTTCATCTAGATTGCTCGCGATAATTATCAAGCCGATATTCTAACGCCTTTTAATGACAATTTCAGCGAACATACGGATAAGGTCGTTAGTTTTCTAGCGCCTTGCCGTTATTCTTGGCCAACCGCTTTAGCAACTCATCATCAAACGCGGCTTCAAGTGCCGAAGCTTCCATAGTAGCGGCTTGCAACAACGTCAGTTCAGTTTGA
>JAESTB010000189.1 GCA_016763815.1 Arenicella sp. | reverse complement strand
TTAGACCTTGCCGGTGTGGCGGTCATATTTGCATTGATCATTGTCGCTATTCCCAAACATCGCAGCTATAAAATTAAAGCCGCACTGGCTCATCGGCTTAGAGTTGAGGTGTCCGACAACATCAAGATGGTACTGCCAAATATCGCCTCTACATCAGTACAAAAAATCAGCGCCGATGGCCAACTTACTCATGATTCGACCGCTTTAAAATTCTGCCTATTCCAATTAGATACCCTGATTTCCAAGTTAGACGTGTTGTATTCAGAGGAGCGTGATCGGGTAGCAAGATTTCGAAATGGTTTACATGCGCTGATTGGTAACTATGACGCGGGGAAATTGATGTCAGTTACAAGCGAAGATCTAATTCTATTGGGTGAGCGAATCATTGAAGATTTACGAGAAAACGGCTTGCTGAGCACGGTTTCTCGTTAGCTGATTTCCACTATGAGTTATGTTGCGGTCTGGCCTTATTAAAAAGGCGATCAAAATCCTGAGTCGAGCGTAGTCGCGTGGCTGAGGTAAAACTGTTTCTGACATACACCGCTACTGTTATCATGCGACAACACCCGCTTGTTCGTGCGGTGACTTTAGCCGGTGTCGTGTTAACTCTCTGAAGTTAGTGTCATTGTTCTCTGGCCCAGCTTGCTCAGCGCTCTTACCACGTATTTACCATTTTGTAGGCATTGAAATAAACTTGGTCGGCATCATCTTATGAGTCTAGGGATGGGGAGTGTTATAATTTCAGTGACGAAATAATTCTAAAACAATGTTCGGGTTTCGATTTTCAATAATTCGAACCTGCCGATAACAATTTGATTAAGAGAGGTATCTTACATGCTTAGATTATTCATCTTACTTACGCTGGTCTTTTTCTTGGCTATGTTTGTGCGTGAGCTTAGGCGATATTTCACGCGCGATCAAAAAGAAGAAGAATTACGTGAAACCTTTATTGAAGGTGACTTAGTTGATATCGAGTTGGAAATCGCTGAAGAAAAAGCGCGTCAGGAAGATGTTCGTTCGGAAATGGACGAATTAAAGTCGAAAAAAAACAATAATAGTAGAGAGGAACAAAGTAATGACAAGAATTCCCGCTAAGTTATTCATATTCGGAGTCCTGTTTGTAGGGGCTTTGGTGTTGCTTTTTATGGCATTCGGTATCAATAACGCCGGACACCGAACTGTGGTGCAGTACCCCACCGGTAAACTGTATGTAAAGTTCACGCCTGGTATTTATCCACAATGGTTTGGTAATGCCGAAATTTACAATGACGTAATCACCTTTGATTTCGATAAAAGCTCATCTGATGTCGACTCGTCAATTAGTCAAATTGGCATCTCAGTGCGCTATCAAGATGGCGGCACCGGCGCTGTCTACGGCAAAGCACGGTTTACCTTGCCGGGTGATGAAATCACCATGTTGCATCTGCACAAAGCGTTTCGATCTAATCGAGGTGTGTCGCAAAAGCTAATCAAATCGGTCACCGAAGAAGGTATGAACCTCACCGCAGGCTTGATGAGTTCAGAAGAAGCGTATGCCGAGAAGCGAAGTATTTATACACAATGGTCGAGCCAGCAAATATCGAAAGGCAAGTTTCAAACTCGGCTTGAGAGAATTTCTACCGTAGATGAGAGCACCGGCAAGGAAGTTACTAAAAACGTTCCGGTCATTAGTTATGGCAGTGATGGACTGCCAGTGCATTTGGATAGCGACCTTGCCGACTATGGCATCGACGTTAACGGTTTCCAGATAACCGATTGGGATTTCGAACCGAAAACACTGCAACAAATTGCCACAAAACGTGAGGCAACCATGGCGATTATTACTGCGATTGCCAATGCCGAACGTGCCAAACAAGACGCAATTACCTCTGAAGAACAAGGTAAGGCCAATGTGATGACGGCTAAATATCAGAAAGAAGTGGTTAAAGAGCAAGCCGTAGTCGACGCTCAACGAGAAAAAGAAGTGGCGGTGATCGCCGCTGAAAGAAACGTGGAAGTCGCGCGTCAGCAAAAACTCGAAGCTGAGCAAAAGAAATTGGCCGCCGTAGAATATAAACAAGAGCAAATCTTGCGTGGTGAAGGTGACGGTGCCTATAAACGTTTGGTCATCGAAGCCGATGGTGCGCTAGCGCAAAAACTGGAAACCTACGAGGCCGTGATGGGTCGCTTTGCGGCGGCTATCGAGAAACAAAAGTGGGTACCTGAAGTGCAAATGGGTGCAGGTTCAGGAACCGATGGCGGTTCAAATGCTATGTCCTTGATCGAAATGATGAGCGTCAAGGTGGCCAAAGATTTAGCCTTGGATATGAGCGTTAAGAAATAGGGCAATTAGTTCGATCGATAGCCTAGGCTCTAAAATTATTAGAGCCTAGGTCAAACCCCCAGCTAAGGCATTGCCTTGCGTCGCAACTGAGATAAGAATGGACGCGTTAACTTACGCTGTTGAAGTTTATATCTCTAGTAACGCGCCAAGCGTACTGACGAAAAAGCCATGGAAGCGACCCAGTTAATCATTGGAGTTCAAGGATGGCCACGGTAATTCTTCCCCGAGTTATGCCGAGGTCTCGAGGTAATATTTTGCTGTGACGGTTTTAGTCTAAATTTTATGTGCTAGTCGACCTTAACTTGTTGCTACCGTGGTAAATATTCAGCGGTCAAAATATCGAGTTAATTTAACAACAGATCATGATAAGATTTCAAAAAATGGCAAATAAAACATCTATATCCAGAAAAATAATTTCTCGCATTAGCCCGTTTCTTTAGAGCTTAGCCAAAGCCTATCATCACACTATTGCGAAGTCGACTTTCAACCTAATGTGAGCAGGTAAATCTTGAAACAAGCAGATATTGATGCGCTAGCGGCGGCTGCGCAAAAAGCAACTTCGCAGGCCGCATTTGCGACGACTATCGTTACCGCTGAAATGCCGGACGCCGACGCGGTAAATCGTCAATTGAAATCGGCGGTTCTCGCGCACATGCAAAAAGACCAGGGCGTTAGCCGTTCAAATATAAACGGCTGGCAATCGGAGCCCGATATGTTGAGCGCT
>JAESTB010000188.1 GCA_016763815.1 Arenicella sp. | reverse complement strand
TTGGCAACCGTTTCAATGAGTAACTCATGACTACGAGCCGATAGAGGCAACATACGCACTGGTAATTTAAAGTTACCGGGGCGCTTACTCTGAGTTGGTGCCTCTTGTATAACCAAATGGCAATTAGTACCACTTAAACTAAATGAACTGATACCTGCTGTTAAAATTTCATTACTCGACCAATCACTAAGGTGGTCATTGATATAAACGGGGCTATTGGCAAAGTCTATAAATGGGTTGGGTGCATGAAAATTAATACTGGGTGGTAATTGTTTATAACGAAAACTGAGTAGAACTTTAATCAGCGAAGCCAAACCAGCCACGCCCACAGTATGGCCAATATTGGTTTTTACTGAACCAATTCCGCAAAATTGTTTTTTCTTAGTAATACTTCGAAAAGCATTAACTAAACCTTTAATTTCAATTGGGTCGCCTAATTTAGTTCCCGTGCCATGCGTCTCAATATAAGAAACTGCTTCAGGGTTAATGTTGGCTTTTTGCCATGCGCTTTTAATCACTTCTTCTTGTGCTTTGGCATTAGGCGCCGTTAAGCCATTAGATGCACCGTCATTGTTAATAGCAATCCCTTTTACAACGCCATATATAGCATCCCCGTCTTCTTTTGCTTTAGTCAAAGGTTTGATTAAAATCGATGCGATACCTTCACCCCAAACAGTGCCACTGGCACCTTGATCAAAAGCTCTCACCATGAAATCGTCATTTTCAATTTCGCCGACTAAGCCTTTTCCTGGCGCAAAAAATAGATTAGCAGCCGAGACTAAAGCTGATTCACAATCTCCGTTTTGAATCGCTTTAACAGCACTGTCTAAGGCTACCAATCCCGAAGAACAAGCCGTATCAATAACCAGCGCGGGTCCTTTTAAATTAAACAGATAAGATAGCCGGCTAGCAAGCACGGCCGTCCATGATCCCGCAACTGAGTTAAAATCGATATCATCAATAAAACTGATGTAGTTATTAAAAAAACGGTGCGTATGGTCATTACCGACAAAGACGCCAATTTTTTTCCCGTAAACTTGACTCTTGCTGTAACCGGCATCTTCAATTGCTTCAACCAGCGACTGCATTAATAGGCGCTGATATGGATCCATATGCCTGGCGACATTAGGTGGAATATTAAAATACTCATTATCAAACCGATCAACACTAGAAAGAAACCCGCCTTTGAACAGCTCGGTTTCATTATTATCTAAAGCGGCTAAATCAGCGCGACGCTGATCAGGAAAATCATCAATGGCATTATGTCCATTGACTAGATTATGCCAAAATTCCTCTTTGTTACTCGCATCAGGAAACTGGCAAGCCATGCCGATAATAGCGACATCATCTGATGGTACTTCAGTTTTGGTCGCGACTTTCTTAGACAGTTCGGCCAAAAATTCGGCCGCTTTTCCCTTTGCTAATCTTTTGTCTCTAACTTGTTCAATAATAAACCGAGCAAGTTCTTTTTTAACATCAGTATTTTCAGCATCGCTAGTGGGTTTGTTCATGATTTTTATCGTCACTTGATGGTAAATTTATAATCTATCTAGTAAAGAATCGATTGCAGAATCATCACCTAATGCTTGTTCTAGTACATTACTCCAGTCTTCCTTGTCGCCTTCTCCATTACTAATACCTACCGTTTGCTTTGCTTGACTTTGTTCTTCTGATGACGTTTCTTCATCAACTAACTTACTTTGAATATACTCAGCCATTTCATCAATTGAAGGGTAAGAAAAAATATCTGAAATATCGACCAAGTCATTAAAGTGTTGTTCAACTACCTTGAGTAAATGCGTCGCAATAATCGAGTTGCCTCCCATATCTTGAAAACTAGTAAAAACGTCGACTTCTTGTAAACCTAAAACGGCTGCATAAATTTTAGCTAATTTAACTTCAACCTTAGATAAATCTTCCTCGCTTTTACCATTGATAAAAACGTCAATATCGGTATCAAATACCGCCTCAGATAGTCCACTACTCTCTTGAATAACTGATTCCAATTCAGGCGATAAGGTAAATGGCAGTAGGTCTTTGAATTCAGAAAAAAGCTTACGGTTAATGTCAGAAGGCAACACTTGTTTGATGCCTTGAGAAAATATTTGGGTTAATTTCGTTAATGCCTGATCTGAACTTAATGAAATGAATGGCGTTTGTTCATCATCCACTTGGTAATCCAATGCCATGCCTACATCATTCCAACTTGGCCAGTTAATTGAAATAAAATTAACCGAGCTACTCGAAAATGCGGGTACTAATGCATCCATAAAAGCATTAGCCGCGGCGTAATCAGCTTGCCCCTCACCGCCAGTCAAAGCAGTAATAGATGAATGACATAAGAAAAAATCCAGTGGTTTATCTTTAAATGCACGCACGAGGTTACATGTGCCTGCCACTTTTGCCTGTAGTACATTAGCAAACGTAGAGGCTTGTTTATTCATGATAAAGCCATCACCAGCGATACCTGCGGTATGTAATACTCCAGAGAGTTCGCTAAAACGTTGTTGTACAACACTGGCTAAATGATTAACCTGAACGTCATCACTGACATCTACTACATAATAATTTATTGACGCTAAACTCTCTTTTAAAGCTAATAACTGAGTGTAAGTATGTGCTTGTTTAGCGTTATCACTAGTTGCTAACTCGTTCCACTGCGACTCGTCAGATAACGTCGAGCGACCGAGCAAAATCACATGCGCGTTTTTGGTATTTTCGCCAATAAATTTAGCGGCAGCCAATCCCAGGCCACCTAAACCACCGGTAATTAGATAGACGCCTTCATCTTTGAACTGAACATGGTTTATGTCCATTTCGTCAGTCGTTAAAAGTCGTGGGCGAAGTTGTTGCTGATAACATGTCTCGCCTCTAAGGGCGTAAATTTTACCTTTTTCAGCGGTTACTAAACACTGTTCAATTTGTTCGCCCGAAGTGCCATCTTCAATATCCAAAACACGACAGCTAACGGATGCATTTTCCATAGCCGCCGAAAGTGCAAAGGTATGCGTGGCCGCAGCAACTGGGTGACAGAACGATTCCGTGCCACTGACTGAGTAAGCATTCTTAGAAATCGATGCGATACCCCACTCTAAGGGTCGTTTAAATTCAATTAAGGCTTTAGATAAATAAAATTGTGCATACAAACTTGCCTGGCATTGTTTGCTGAGCATTGCCGTATTCAGAAAGTAATTTTTAGGTAAATCTCCTATCAATGAATTCAACATGACTAGGCCAGCCACATCTTGCATCAAATCATCGTCAGAGATTAATTGATTAATATACTGCTCTAATTTATCGCCTGTATCAAAGCTTGGGAAATCCACTAGTTTTAATTCAAATGCGTTTAGTGATTCTTTTATAAAGTCACTATCTTCGGTACTTGGGCATAAGACCAGTAGTTTACCTTGTGGCAAGTTAGCAGCCGTTTCTTGTGTTTTTGGCATCCAGGCTAGTTCAAGATAATCATTGACCTGTGCGTCCATATTAAAGTCGAAATTATTTACTTTCTTAGTAATATAATTGCTTGCTTGCGCAATGACATTGCCAACGTCATCCATTAGTACGACATCATAGCTATGAGTTTCATGTTGACTCGACGTCTCTGCTTTCGGCTTGATTAATGTCATCATGTTCGGTGTGAACGGTCGATAATATTTAAATGACTTATACATAAAAGGCAAATAGGTTTCACCTGTGTCCTGGCTAGTCACGTTCATCGCATTATCTAAAACCGAAGGATGAATTAAAAAATCATCCAATTCAGTTTGTAATTCTAGAGGCAAAGAAAGGCTGGCTAATGTATATGTTAAGGAACCTTTTTCCTCCTGCCCTTGCTTTTGAGGTTCAGGGTTTTGAGGTTCTAGCTTCTGCGACGATTGTTTAAGTGACCAAATAGAACGAACTGTATCCCAGTGTGGACCAAACTGAAAAACGCCTGTATCACTTTCGCCTTTATATGTTTCTATAAAGTCCGTCGCGGATTGTTTTAACTCTTCAATGTTTTGCTTGGACGTACTCGGCTCAATCAAATGAGCTTTACCCTCAACATGCCTTACCCAATCAGTTTCAGTTGAGTGGCTTTGAATACTTTCAATTAAGAAACTAATGCTTTGTGCTTCTCCCTGAAGCAGAACCACTCTTATGGTTCTT
>JAESTB010000187.1 GCA_016763815.1 Arenicella sp. | reverse complement strand
TACCATATAGGCCAGTTCAGTAATATATAGTGCGCTTCAACCACCCGAAGTGTTTGCTCTCCCCCCTCTGATTGATATTCGATTTCCAAGCAATTCTGCTGTAGAAATGATTCGGCTATACTCTCGGAAATTTGCTGTACTGGCTCCTTGTATTCGGATACTACATTTGTTCTAGCGCTATCACCGATCATTATACGTTTTCTGATGTTACTGACTGCGTTTCGCTGCTTTTGAGGGAAGGCCTGGAAAAGCTTCTGCTTAATAGATTTTAGATTGCTAGTGAGCAATGGTGATTTTAGGGACTCCATAATCGCCAATGAGAGTATCAATTCCACTACCTCTTGATGGTTTAAATTCAGGCGCTCAATTCCCCATCTGCCATTCAATCGAATGCCACCTCCACGCCCTCTATCTGACTCTAGTGGGTAACCTGCACGCCTCAACTCCGCTAGCTCACGCATCAACGTGCGCTGGCTAATACCCAAGTGATCGCGTAAGTCTGAAGTCTTCCAGTACTCCTCAGAGCGAAGTAAGCCGATGAGGCGGTTACGCCGTTCGGTACGTTGTTCAAAGCTGGTATTTATCATTATTTTAATATGCCATATAACGGCATAAATTTCTTTACACTTAAAATCATCGGTGATATTTCACTTTTAATGGAAATAACCCATAGCAATCAATACACCTATCAACGTCGCCACATGGCGAAGAGGAACTTTAAATATGAAGCACTACTTCAACCCAATGAGCCGAGCGGTCGCCACTGACTGGATGCTCAAGAACTCGATGCTCAGCACGAGCAAATCATCATCGACTTTACAACTGAAAATAAAGATTTGGCAGACTTTCGGAAAATCAATCCGATGGGTAAGATACCGACACTTGTGGATGGTGAAACAGTAGTGACAGAGGTGGCTGCCATCTGCGCATATCTCGCTGACAAGTTTTCGGAAAAGGGGCTTGCACCGGAACTAGGCTCTGTTGACCGTGCAGCTTATTATCGCTATTTGTTTATCGCAGGTAACACAATAGAGCCAGCGCTCTCACTCGCCGCTTCCGGAATAGATCACCCCGATCCGAGGTCGGCAGGGTGGGGGGACATGCCTCGTGTATTGGCAACTATAGAGGTAATGACCCCAAAAACTAATTGGGCGCTGGGCGAGCAATTCACTGCTGCTGACGTAGTTTTTGGAGGCCTACTAGACTTCTCAATGACCTTCAATTTGATCGATGCATCGCCAAAGGTTGCCGCCTATGTCGCTCGTATCCGGCAAAGACCGTGTTATCGAGAAACCCATGACGCATTCATCTAGATGGTTGGAGAGTATTAGTAGGACATGGATTGTAGATACTAATACTCGCTATTGATATTAAGCAATGACCGTTAAGGGCTACCGCCTTTTTGCCGTACCGATTTGTACTAGGCAATGGTCTCTGAGATACTCATAAGAGACATTTGTTAAGGAAATAAAGTGAGAGAGCTTGGGGTGTGCTGAGTTAAAAACGGGTGAGCGATCCATCGACGGAGAAGAATTATGACAAACAAGAATGATGAAATTAGAGCGTCTCAGAGTAGCGCCGATCGAGAGCTGATCAAGTTGCGCAACGAGCTTGAGGAAACAGAAAATAGATTAGATAACGCAAACACAGAGCTAGCCCAAGTAAGTGAAATGCTGGTATCAACCCAAGAATCTGAAAAGGAGCTGCAGACCCTTATAGCACCTGACGGGGAGGCAGTGGCTTCTTGGCGCATTACTTTGGTGAACAATCTCGGTTTAGTGATCACAGGTATCATCGTGTTGGCAGTGGTCGTCGCGGTTATCGCATTTTTCTATGAGCCTAGCGGGGCAAACCTCAACGGAGTAAAACGTTCCGGCGCACGTGCACTTATTGAGGTGCTAGCCGATCCAGCCGCGGCTCGAGGATTGATAACCTTTCTCGTTGTTGTGGGAACTATTGTCATGGGTTTGTTGCTGCTAATTTCGTCTTTCAGAACAACAACAGGTGCAGCAGAGTCGTTCACTCGCGGAAAAGAAATTTTCACAATCCTTGTAGGTATACTAGGAACAATCATTGGCTTCTACTTCGGTGTTGGGTCGAATGAAAATCAGGACAAACCGACAACGGCCCCTATCACAACTCAACAGCCAATGTCTGACGAGACCGAACAAAAACCAAGCGGTGATGATGGTGGCATCGAAGTCGATGATGATGCGAAAGGAGCTGATGAGGACGGATAGCGAGTATCACAATAAAATATGGATTCGGAGTTGGGTTTTTGTGGTTCTTAAAGGTCCCAGGGAAAATAGGTGCCGCGTCTTGAATCTTGAACGGCTGTAACGAGCAATTTTCTGCCTTTGCGCTTACGTTTGTTTGAATACTCAAAAAGGCTGTACCATACTCGAAGCGGTCATTTTAGGACTAACTACAATGCCGTGGTATTTTTAAAAGCAGGAAATAAAAACTAACATTAATGATGAGCTTTCTTCTCTTAACGTGATTGTCCTATATTCTTTTTCTGGCTAAAAGGTTTTAAAACGAAAGTTTCAGACTAACGGCCCATAGGTTTAGATCTATGTTTGATATAAGCTAATATATCAGCACAACATAGTTGATAGATAGGATCGACTTGCAACAAAAAATGTTTCTCGGAGGAACAAAAAATGTCGTTTTTAAAACACTTAATCTTACTTGCTTTCCTTATTTTACCCATCGTCGCAAATGCAGAGCACCATGGAAAAAACCAAAAGCTAGGGCCTCCATCTGATGATGCAAAAGGTATGGATGGCGCAAAAGGCACGTTTGCACTCTATCCTGAGACAAGCTATTGGTTAGACACCGATGGTGTAGCCCCCGGCGTGGCTGGCTGCCATTACAGTATAGATGTAATCAGTGAAAAACCGAACGGAAGGGCTTTTGCCGAAGGCTGTCGAGATGATGGGCTACTAATAGAGTCAAATCCAAAAAAAGGTAAAGTGCACGCTCATAAAAAAGATACAGGGCACCCCGATTTATTTGATTGTAATAAATGGCGTAAAGGCAAAGGGCATGAAAGCGGTAAGTGCGCAGTAGTGCCCGCACCAGCGCCATGTAACGATGTAGACCCTAATATGACCTCTGCTATATGCGCCTGTGAATAGTAAAGGCTAGGCATTATTGCGTGGCGAATATGAATAATTTATTCGTCACGGGGTGATTTTGAAATTATTTTCAGCTAGATTCACGGTACGATCTAGTATAAAACTAGCCGAGACAAGTTAAAACTTGATTGAAATCAATAGAGACCAACTAATTGGCATTTAACAATGTCTTGACAATACTCAAGCTGTGTGAAAAAGTAAATTCGAGTGGGAGAATTTCAATGCATGATCAAGATCTTGTCAATTACGATTGCCTTTTAGATACCCTCAAGCACCTAGTCTTTCGGCTTCGCTGAAGATGACTCAAGTGGGAAGTCACCGTCATTTTGACCGAGCGCAGCGAGTGGAAAAATCTCATTGCATGATCAGAGCCTTTTTAATTTCGGTCGCCCTCTAGACCTTTCGGCTTCGCTCAAGGTGACAGATTCCAGCTCCCCCAATCAGCTAATATTCACCGCAATATTTAGTCAGTAGAATTTGCTGAGCATTGACGGGATCACCACCTTTCTTACACGGCAATGCGGGCACATACTGTCCGTCGGCTTGCATCAGCCAAGCATTGCTGTCGTCTTTTAGGTAGGTCTTTAGGTTTGACAGAATAGTGTGCTTTATAGCCTCATCCAGTATCGGAGTGCATTGCTCAATTCGGTTTCTCAAATTACGCGGCATTAAGTCAGCGCTGGATAAAAATATTTCGCTCATCGCGTCGTTGTTTTCAAAGTAAAACACGCGCGCGTGTTCAAGAAAGCGCCCGACCACCGACCTGACACGTATGTTGCTTGAGAGACCTTCCAGCCCTGGGCGTAAACAGCATATCCCTCGCACAATTAAATCAATCTTAACCCCGGCATTTGATGCTGCGTAGAGTGCATTTATGATTGCTGGGCTCGATAAGCCGTTGACCTTGGCAAGTATGTAAGCGGGCTTTCCTAAGGCGGCGTTGCCGGCCTCACGCTGCGTTTTCTCAATGAACATGTCGCTTATTCCAAACGGCGACTGAAATAGGCGTTTAAGCACCGGGTTTGGGCCCTGAGTGGTCAATTGCATGAATATCTCGTGTACGTCTTGGGTAATTTCTTTATTGCTGGTAAGTAATCCATAGTCGGTGTAGACGCGGGTGTTTGCCTGATGATAGTTACCAGTGCCTAAATGTACATACCGCCGCAGCCTACTGCCTTCGCGCCGCACAATCATTAACATCTTGGCGTGGGTTTTTTTGCCAACCATGCCGTAAACCACATGCGCGCCAGCGGTTTGTAATTTCTGCGCAGTAGATAAATTATTTTGTTCATCGAACCTAGCCATTAGCTCGATAATCACCGTGACTTCTTTACCGGCACGAGCGGCGCTCGCGAGGTGTTCTACCATCACCGAATTCGAGCCTGTGCGGTATAGAGTTTGCTTTATCACCAATACCCCAGGATCAACAGCGGCCTGGCGGAGCAGGTCTACAACCGGCGCGAACGATTGAAATGGGTGGTGTAGTAACACGTCACCATTAGTGATTACTTCAAATAAATTGTTTTGAAGCCCAATATTGTCGGGTGTGGAGGGGTTGAATACTGGGTACTTTATTTGCGGGCGATTGACCATATCGGGTAGTCCAATCAAACGGTTCAAGTTGACCGGCCCGTTAACATGGTAGATATAGCTATCATCCATCTGAAATCGGTGCTTTAGAAACTCGAGTATCCGCTTGGGGCAATCTTCAGAAACTTCCAAGCGAATGGCCTCGCCATAGAGTCTTGATGGTAGTTCGCCTTCGAGCGTGCGCGCGAGATCTTCAACTTCTTCTAAATCAACATACAGATCGCTGTTGCGGGTAATTCGAAATTGGTAGCAGCCCAAGACTTTGACATTCGAAAATAGACGCTTGATGTTGGCATGAATAATCGACGATAAAAATACATACTCATATTCAGCCTCACACAAGTCATCCGGCAATCGGATGAACCGAGGCAGCGCCCTAGGGGCCGGCACCACCGCGATGTTATGTTTGTCGTCACGGTTAGGGTCATGTAGGTCGACCATGATGCCCAAGCCCTTGTTAATTGTTAAGGGGAACGGGTGGGCCGGATCGAGTCGTATAGGTGTTAGAATCGGTAATACTTCACGCTTGAAATAGCTCTTAAGCCACTTTGACTGATCTTCGTTCCACTCTTCACGTTTTAGAAAACGAATGCCGTAATCAACTAATTCGGGCGATACTTTGTCGTTTAGTACCTCATATTGCCGCTTCACCATGTCGTGAGCACGAATGCTGATTTGCTCGAGTGCTAGTTGTGGCGATAAGCCGTCGAAGCTTTCGCCAGATACGACGCTATCGGCTTTTGCTTTTAACCCGGATACTCGAATTTCAAAAAATTCATCCATGTTGGCGCTAAAAATGCACAGAAATTTCAAGCGCTCTAAAAGTGGAGTTGTTGGGTTTAGTGCCATACTTAGTACCCGCTCGTTGAATGCCAATAGGCTTAATTCTGCGTGTAAAAATAACGATTGATGTTGATCGCTCATTTGTATATGGCCTGCTTTAACGTTGGTCGAGTTGAGTCACCGAGACTTGATGAATAACTAAGTTCTGGTAATTTGGTCGTGGAAATAGGGTAATGATAACCGACTATTATGGGTTTGGATTGTTAGCGTTGTGTGACATAAGCAATATTGTTCAAACTAATTTGAGACCTCTACGGCCAAAAACAAGATGCAGAGCAGTTTTACTAAAGCTTTAGATTGGTCTCGTGTTATATTTCGACTCTTAATTCGCCTCGCTAATAAGCAACGCTGTTTATTAGCAGCTGTTCTACCTCCAGATTGTTAGCCAAGGGTTGAATTATTTTAACTACGACGTGATTTTACGTCGACCATAAAGCGTCAAAGTGCGCAAACAAGAAGTGCTACAGCGCTATCAAATAGATTGAGTATGAAACAGACCGACGACCTGCGCATAGCCGCAACCAAGGAGCTCATTGCTCCTGTGCAAATTCATGAACAGTTCCCGTTAACCGAAACGGCGGCTGAGACCACTTTTAATGAACGTGATGAAATTCAAAAGATAATGGCGGGTAAAGACGACCGTCTTGTCGCTATTGTTGGCCCGTGTTCAATTCATGATCCGAAGTCGGCATTAGAATACGCTGCGCGTTTAGCCGATCTTAAGAACGAGTTAAAGAATGATCTAGTAATCGTTATGCGTGTCTACTTTGAAAAGCCACGCACTACAGTCGGTTGGAAAGGGCTGATAAACGATCCGGATTTGAATGACACGTTTATGGTAAACAAGGGAATTGGTATCGCTCGTAATCTATTGTTGTCTATTAACGACATGGGCGTTCCGGCTGGCTGCGAGTACCTCGATTTGATTACGCCGCAGTATACCGGTGACATCGTTTCGTGGGGAGCGATCGG
>JAESTB010000186.1 GCA_016763815.1 Arenicella sp. | reverse complement strand
GCTTCCTGAACACAGTCTTCAGCCTGTTCCTTGTTTCTGACAATTCGATAGGCAGCACCGTACATCTTGCCGCTATTTAGCTCGACAAGCCGTTGAAAAGCTTGCATGTCTCCAGCTTTGGCTAGAGTAACGAGTTCAATTTCAGGCTGCATATAAGGAGTATGACGAGGCGAATTCAAAATGGTTGCATTTTTATTTGATTGTTTTAATTATATCTTGACGCGAGACCTCAGCTTAATAAGTCGCTTGCCAAGGATGTTATTACTTAACGTACCTTGGCATGGTGGTTATTTGCTACAACAAACCATGACTATGTTCTGAAAAAAGCGCGTATCGACTTCAGCTTCGGCCATTTCATCTAAACGTAATAGCGTCCTGTAAGATCGGTGTATTGCTAACTATTAATCGAATATTTTATGACCACCATTGCTCGCCCGTTCACTGTCGATATTAACCCAAGTGCCATTGATGACCTAAAGCAACGGTTGGCGAATAGCCGCTTGCCAGAAGCGCAAACGGTAAGCGATTGGAGCCAAGGCATTCCGCTCAACATTGTCAAAGAATTCAGTGACTATTGGCGCGATGGTTACGACTGGTTTGCTTGCCAAGACAGGCTTAATAGCTATCCTCAGTATCTGATGGAACTTGATGGGGTAGACATCCACTTCTTGCATATTAAATCACCCGAGCCAAATGCGCGGCCATTGCTCATGACTCACGGTTGGCCGGGGTCGATGCTTGAATTTATTCAGCTTATCGGCCCACTAACAGATCCGAGCAAGCATGGTGGAGATGCGCAAGACGCTTATCATTTAGTTTTGCCATCAATTCCGGGCTATGGTTTCTCGGCTAAGCCGACCAGCGCTGGTTGGACCACCGAGAAAATAGCCGATATTTGGGATCGATTGATGGTGAACCTTGGTTATCAACGATACTTTGCTCAAGGAGGTGATTGGGGTGGTGTGATTACCGCCTCTATTGGTGCGCAAGATCTAGGCCATTGTGCTGGCATTCATGTCAATCTGGTGGTTGTGGGGGCGCCCGATAAGGCGATAATGAATGCGCCTACACAACAAGAAGTAAAGGCCTTAACCCAGTATCAAAAGTACCTGCAGGATGGTTCGGCCTATGCGGCGATACAAGGCACGCGGCCACAGACCATCGCTTATGCCTTGGCCGATTCACCGGTGGGTCAGATGGCCTGGATCTTGGAAAAATTTCATCAGTGGTCTGGGCCTGATGCGTTACTAAACAGCTTTAGCAAAGATCATCTACTCGACAACATTTCGCTCTATTGGTTAAGCAACTCGGCGGCATCCTCGGCACGCTTGTATTGGCATAGTTTTGCTAAGTCTGATTTATCCGAGGTGACCGTGCCGACCGGTGCCAGCATATTTGAGAACGAGCTTATTCAGCCATCGCGTCGTTGGGCCGAGCAGCGCTTTAAAAATATCCAGTTTTGGCAAGAGAACGAAGGCGGCGGGCATTTCGCGGCTATGCAAGTGCCAGAATTATTCGTGCAACAACTCAGGGAATGCTTTCGAGGTATGCCGCTCTAAAGCGCCGCGGCTTAAGTTCAACAAAGAGCAGCGGCTTTAGCTCAACGCTTGCTGGCTTAGTTGGCGTTGGGCAATACCCAATCAGCCCGAGGAAAATGGCAGGTATAGCCCTGTGGATAGCGCTCTAAATAATCTTGGTGCTCTGGTTCGGCCTGCCAAAAGTCGCCTGCAGGTGACACCTTAGTCACCACCTTGCCGGGCCATAAGCTTGATTCATTAACGGTATCGATCATTTTATAGGCTGCCTCTTTTTGTAACTCAGAGGTGTAAAATATCTCAGACCGATACGAGACACCAGTGTCATTGCCCTGTTGATCCATAGTTGACGGGTCGTGAATCTGAAAAAAGTATTCCAGCAGCTTACTAAAACTTATGGTTTCAGGGTCGAATTCAATCTCGATGCCTTCAGCATGGCTACCATGATTCGTGTAGGTAGCATTGGCTACATCTCCACCGGTATAACCAACACGAGTTTGCGTTACGCCTGGTAACTTACCAATTAAATCTTGCATGCCCCAGAAGCATCCGCCTGCCAATACTGCTGTTTCTGTATTACTCATCATAAAAACCTTTGTTAATTTGACTCGAGTATAGCTTAGCGCGGGTGAACGTGGTTTGCTAAAGCTTGCTTCAAGCCGGCGAGGCCGATGAGGCACTTATTGTCTAGCTGTTTCTGCGTTTCGCTAAACTAACGTAAGCTTGATACGGGTAGATACACATACGTCGCGTAGTTTCAGTATACTGATTGCTTGGTCGCAACAATTATCCTAACGTCAGAGCTGCTCGGATATGAAAAAACTAAGTATGATGGACACTGGGTTTCTACTCGCGGAGAGTCGTGAAACGCCAATGCATGTTGGTGGTATTCATCTTTTTACCTTGCCGCCCGGTGCCGATGAGCAGCAATTTTTGCGTACGTTGACACACGGGCTACGTTCGGATGATGATCTTCAGTCGCCGTTTGGTGATCGTCTTAAAATGGGACGTCTCGGCTTGGCTGGGCCGGTGCATTGGGAGAAGGAAAAATCACTGGATCTGGAATATCACATTCGACATTCGGCGCTGCCTAAACCAGGGCGTTATCGCGAATTGTTTGCCTTGGCCTCGCGTTTACACGGTACCTTATTGGATCGAAATCGACCGCTTTGGGAAATGCATATAATTGAAGGTTTGCAAAATCGACAGTTTGCCACCTATTCAAAGTTCCATCATGCGGCGGTAGATGGCGCACGTTCTATGCATCTAGTTCAGAGTATGTACTCATACGACGAAAATGCGCGTAGTGAATGTTCGGCTTTTTCGGTCGAATCACAGCGTCGCTATAGAGCACAGCTCGAGAAAATCCGCTCTGAAGGAATGAGTGACCAAGAGCTTCGCAATGTGGCCGAGGCCTTAAAAGAGTTATTCGACAGCGGCACACATATTTTTAGTTCGCTTAAACGTTACGTGCGTGGCTGGATGGGCAAAGGCGGTGCATTGGCGCTGCCATGGCAAAATGTGCCCCGCAGTTCAATTAATACTCACGTTGATGGTGCTCGTCGCTTCGTAGCGCAATCGTGGTCATTTGAGCGAATACGCGCCGCGGGTAGGGCGATGGACGGCACCTTTAATGATGCCGTTCTGGCAATGTGTGCCGGTGGTCTGCGATTGTATCTACAGAAACACAGTGAGCTACCTGAAAAATCCATGAAGGCAATGGTGCCAGTGTCATTACGTCAAAAAGGTGACATTGACTCTTCCAATGCGGTTGGCGCAATCAGTGCCGACTTGGCCACTGATATCGCTGACCCGATAAAACGCTTTCGAAAAATTCAGTCCTCTATGGTGGCTGGTAAAGAGCTGTTTAAAGGCATGAAGCCGAAAGAAGCGGCGCTGATGCTGCAGCTTATACAAGCCCCGGGTTTGCTATTGATGCCGCTTGGTTTAATGGGCCGGTTACCGCCGTATAACACCATTATTTCAAATGTGCCGGGGCCGCGTCAGGCTATGTACTGGGATGGTGCTCGTTTAGATGGCATGTATCCGGCGTCAATTGTCACCGAAGGTATTGCGCTTAATATTACGCTTGTTTCCTATGATCAAAACGTCGACTTTGGCATTACAGCTTGTCGACGATCTATGCCGCAAGTGCAAAGGCTAATTGAATACATGGAGCAGTCTTTAGTGGAGCTTGAGCAGGCAACTGGCTTGGTTACTCCCAAGCCAACCGCTGATCGAAAGCCGATAAAAGCCAAGAGAAAAGTAGCTAAGAAGAAGGCAACTAAAAAAAAGGCAACTAAGACGGTTACCGAAAAAGTGGCGAAGAAAACATCGAAGATGACAGTTGTTAAACGCTAGTGCGAGTTTTTAGCAAGTGAGGTACTAAGTAATGAGCAGTCTCTCAGTGCCAGTACGCGAATCCGGCTATACCAACACACCGGTTAAATGCTTTTCTTATAAGCTCTACGGTACACTCTAAACATACTTAACCTAAGCAAAAATAGCCGATGCCGGATAGCAAAAGAGATGATCTGAGTGCCGAACAGTTCAGCTCGCTGTTTTTAAAGGATGTTGCGCTGATGGACGTCAGGGCACCGGTGGAATTTTGCGCGGGCACTTTCCCCACTTCAACAAACCTACCTCTGTTAGATGATCAACAGCGCCACCTTATTGGCACTGAATATGCCGAGCATGGGCAGCCGGCCGCGATTGATTTCGGCTTACGCTTAGCCTCGCCCGATATTCGCGCACAGCGCATAAGCAGCTGGAAGCAGTTCATTGCCGACAACCCTGGCGGTTATCTATATTGTTTTCGTGGAGGGCTGCGCTCGAAAACGACTCAGCAATGGCTAGCCGACGCTGGAATACACTACCCTCTTGTCGAAGGTGGTTATAAAGCGTTAAGGCGCTATTTACTTGAGCAACTGACGCGCTTATGTAAACAGGGCAATATTATTCTGTTGAGTGGCGCGACCGGGGTTGGCAAAACTGAACTGATTGATGGGCGACTGAGTGCTGTTGATATAGAAGGTCGTGCTAATCATCGAGGTAGCGCGTTTGGGAAAACTTTTGAGTCACAGCCGGCACAAATCGATTGGGAAAACCAGATAATAATTGATTGGCTGCGCTGCGAAGCGCGCAGTGATGCGCCGGTGTTAATCGAAGCTGAGTCACATTTGATCGGTCGGATTCATTTACCAAAGGTGCTGCAGGAGGCCATGGCAAGCGCGCCTGTGCTGCTACTACAAGCTAGCATGGCTGACCGAGCTGCTCGATTGTATCAAGACTATGTTGAGCACAGTTTACGACACTATCGTGGCGGCAACGACGACCCTTGCGGCGCGCTGTACGATGATGCATTGGACAGTCTGCAACGGATTAAAAAACGCTTGGGAGGCCTTAAGTTTCAACAGATGTCTGAGCTACTTAGCCAGGCGACAAGTTTGCTGCGTGAGCGAAACGACTCGGCTGGTTTTTATCAGTTTATCGAGATGCTATTGACCGAATACTACGATGCACTTTATCAGCATTACCAGACTCAAAGTGAGCCACGCCTTGTCTTGCGCGGCAATTGGGCCGAAATCACCGACTGGCTTGAGAGCAACCAACAGAGTACTCAAGGTCACTCAAACGCCGTTTGCTCACCGGCTTCACAGCAAGCCCAGCTCTGACTATGTTCACTAAGGACCTGTTATTACTGGGCGGAGGGCATACACACGTATTGCTAATCAAAGCGTTGGCCATGCAAGCCATTACCGGGGTGCGCGTTACCTTGGTTTCAGAAAAGTTACTGACGCCGTATTCAGGAATGCTACCGGGCTTTGTTGCAGGGCACTATTCACTGGCGGAAACAAATATTGACCTTAATCAGTTATGCCGTCGCGCGGGTGTCAGGTGGATTCAAGCTCGATGTAACGGTATCGACCCAGATTTGAAGTGCGCTTACCTTGAAGGCCAAGCGGATATTGAGTTTGATGTTTTGTCGATTGACATCGGTTCCACCCCAGATCAACGAATTACTGGCGCCAGTGAGTTTGCGGTAGGTGTAAAGCCGATTGCTGGATTTCAGCGCCGCTGGAACTCGTTGCTGCAAACCTTAGGCTCGGCGCCGACCAATCAGCCCCTGAGCCAACAATCTGTAGAAAAAATAAACTGGGGCGTCATTGGTGCCGGCGCCGGC
>JAESTB010000185.1 GCA_016763815.1 Arenicella sp. | reverse complement strand
GGGACGAGAAGCCTGCATGGCGCTTGCCTGAACCTTTGCGCGACTACAGCAACAGTATCACTAATGGCACCACTGGGCGCTTTACGTCTGACGTGGTTAATCGAGGCCAGTTTGCTGACGTTAATGGCGATGGCTTGGTTGATGTTGTGTATTCATACGACATGTTCACCGACAACGCCCAATCAAGCATCCGTGAAACCCATCAAAAAACCTACCTGAACACTGGCAGTGGCTGGACAGAGAGCACCGCTTACGCCCCCAAAGATATCCTCTTCGACTATATCTCCAACGGCGGTGGCAATCATGTTTACGTGCAAACTGAGCGCGGTAGTTTGCTTGATGTTAACGGCGATGGTCTGGTCGATTGGGTGACGGCTTATTACGATTACACCAGCAACGGCAATGGCAATGAGATCAAGAGCACTTGGCTAAACAATGGCACTACCTGGGTTCGAAACACTGCGTATGACATGCCTGATGTGTTTACACAATACCGCGGCGTTTACTCGATAAACCACGGTCAGTTTGTGGATGTTAATGGCGATGGCTTAATTGATTGGGTGCAAAGTTATCACGCCAGTTTAGAGACCCCTCAGACACGTACATGGCTAAATACCGGTACGGGTTGGAATAATTCTACGCCCGCGATCTATAATCTACCCGACATCATTTTTAGTAATCTCGATGGCTGGAATAACGTCGCTCCGTTAACCCGTAGTCGTTTTGTCGATGTTAACGGCGATGGGCTTCGCGATTGGGTGCGTTCTTACGAAACCGTCGGTGGCGCAACCGGCGCACACACGTGGCTCAACAAGGGTAAGGGCTGGGTAAGCAGCGCCAGTTATGCGCCGCCATTTCATTACGCCAATAACCGTTATTCAGACTTTGAGCGCGGTTGGCCGCTCAATGTCCGTGGGCAACACCTTGATTTGAATCGCGATGGCTTGGTCGACTACGTTGAATCGTATAAAAGTTCAGCAACTGGTTTCCCGGTTTCCAAGAAAGCGTGGCTGAACACGGGTTCTACTTGGGCTCTACAAGCTGCCAACAGCGTTTACACACCGACCGATCTCTTCTTTGATTACAGCGGTCGCGAGAACGCCAAATCTCATTACGGCCAATACCTCGATATTAACAGCGATGGCGCAGCCGATTGGGTTGCTACCCGCGAGGGCACTACCTTAAGCGCTAAGCTTGCCATCACACCACGGGTTAATTTGCTAAAGAGCATCACCACCACCATGGGTGTTGAGATTAAACCGGTGTTCTTACCGCTGACCGCTAACGACAGCCTGTATAAGCAGTATCCAAAGGAAGGCAGTAGCGCTATTGCCGAAGAAGCCGACTCGTACTATGTGCGCGGCGCCAGCTACGTTACCGCGTCGGTCACCACGCCAACCCCCGACCCCAGCGTAAACAGTGTCAGCACTTATCAATATCAAGGCGCTCAGGTCAGCCGAAAAAGAGGCTTCTTAGGCTTTAAGCGGTTTACCACGATGAGCTCATTAACCGGCATCTCGGCCACTTCACAATATAATCAAACCTTTCCGTACATTGGCCTTACGGAGTCGTCGGCGACGACACTAAACGATCATGAATTAGCGAGTTCGAGCAGCGTGTTCGCCAATGACCCGGTGACACGCTTAGAGGGTATTAAAACCTATTTTAGGTACGCCAGCTCGAGCACCTCAGAACAATCTGAACTGGCCAGCAACAGTAATGGCGTGAGCTACCGCAAGACCGAGGTTGACCAACTCGCCTACGACGCCTATGGCAACTTAGAGACTCAGCGGACGCGGGTTTTTGATGGTTCAGGGAACCTAATGCACACCACGGTTGTTGATAACGATTACGTGGCGCCTAATCTCACACCTTGGCTGGTAGGTTTAGTCAGTAAAACGACTCAAGCTAATACAACAGCGGGTCTCGCGCCAATAAGCAATGTGACCAAATTCGAGTATCACCAGAATGATAAAGGCCAACTGCGCAAAGTACTACGTGAACCCGATCAAGCAGATGACAGCGTAAAGCTGACCACCACCTACAGCTACGATGTCTACGGCAACGTTGAGAGTGAAACCAAGCAAGCGGCTGTTGACCCGCAAGCGCCAATCGATACGATTTTTTATGATGCAGCGCACAGACTGCCCATCACGCTGCGCAACGCCCTGCTTAAAGAGTCAACCATTGCCTATCACCCGCAGTGTGATCAGCCGAGTAAGGTCACCGACCCGAATGGCCTAGACGTTGATTACACCTACGATAATTTCTGCCGTCAGGTAACCGCGACCTCGGGCGATGATATCACCACCACCAATGTTTACTCGGCGGTCAACGAAGCCTGCCCCGAAAACGATTGCCAACGCGCCATTCGGTTTAAGCTTACGTCTGAAGACACCGACGCATCACAAACGGCCGTCGCGCCGGCGGTCACGCAATACTTCAGTGTCTTTAATCAAACGCTATTGACCACCACCGGTGGTATGAACGACGAGCCGATTCGGCAGCAGAATGTATACGACAAGCTTGGCCGTGTGGTCAGCTCATCACAACCGTACTTTGCTGGCGATGACAAACACCTTACCGAGGTCGAATACGACGCACTCGGTCGTCAGACCAAAACCCGGCTGCCCTACAACGACGAGAACGGTGTTCGGGCTGAACAAAACTACACTTACTCGGTGTCGCAGAACTTATTAGAGCGGCATGTCGAAGACGTAAAGGGCCGGTTCACCACCGCCCGAGTCAACGCCATTGGACAGGTTGTTGAAGTTGAAGACGCGCACAACAAAATACTGGCTTACGGCTACGATTCGCAGGGTAATTTAACTCAAACGACTGATGCGCAAGGCAACTCAATTACATTAGGCTACGACGTATTAGGTCGGCGCATTACGCTCAACGACCCCGATCTCGGGCTCTCTAGCTACGTTTACAATGGCTTTAGTGAGTTAGTGTCACAAACCGATGCCAAGCTACAAACCATTAGCATGGAATACGATGAGCTGGGCCGTCTCGTGCAACGCCATGTGCCAGGTGATGTTAGCCTTGGCGGCGGTTATAGTAAATGGGAATACGATGAGGCACCCAGAGGGGCCGTAGGCGAAAAATGGTTTGGCGCGGTGAGTAAGGTCGAAGGCTTAAAAAACCAAATCAATGCTGCCCCGAACTACCTTCGAACGTTTACCTACGACAGCCTAGGCCGCGCCAGCAGTGAGACCACTACTATTGACGGCATCGGCTTTAATGAAAGCTATGTCTATGACAGCACGGGTCGTTTGTCTGAACGTTACTACCCCAACAGCAGTCTTGATCAAAGTAATGCGGCCACCGCCTTTGGGGTGACGTACCAATACCAAAACGGTTACCTGTCGTCGGTCATGAGTGCCGGTGGTACTCAGTGTATCGAGCATTGGCGTGCGCAGAATTACGATGCGCTAGGCCGAGTTGATTTAG
>JAESTB010000184.1 GCA_016763815.1 Arenicella sp. | reverse complement strand
TCACGATGATTGGCGATGGGCCGAGAATAAATCAATAAGTAGATGGTATCCATCTACCCAGGTAATAGGCTCTAAGTCAAAACAGCCGCCGACCGCATTAATTCAACAGTGTATAGATTTAGTTTGCGATAAAATCAGGAAGCAGGCAGGCACCGCTTAAGCGCATCCGCGGCAAGACTAAATATCAGCGCTGCGGCATTTGCCCTTTTGATGCCAACTGCAATTCAAAATAATCCACGCATAACTGACGAGCTTGTTCGATCTCGACACCCCCCAATGTGAATGCTCCGCGCAGCCAAAGTCCGTCGATTAGAGCCGCCAAACCATCAGCCACTCTATAAGCCTCTTGTTTAGACATAAGTTGCCTTAACCAAAAACGTAAATTTGATTGCAGCCGACGCATATTAATTTTCTGCAGACGCCCCAACGAAGGGACATGAAGCGCTTGTGCCCAAAATGCAAGCCACGCGGTAACGGCATAAGGGGTAACTTGCTCGGTAGCGAAATTACGGTTGATAATAGACACTATCCGAGCTCGGGGGCTGGCGTCCGAATCATCGAGATCAAGTGCATTGGGGGCCAAATCGCTGAGAAGGCGCCGCATGGTTGCCTCCAATAAGCCATTCTTATCACCAAAATAGTGGCTGATTATTCCGGTAGAAACACCGGCTATCGCACTGACCTTGGCAATAGTTGTGCCGGCAAAACCGTATCGGTGTATACACTGAAATGTCGCATTGATCAGCTGAGATCGGCGAATAACTTGCATCCCAACTTTGGGCATAATTCCTCACTAAAAATTGACGTTGTACTGTGCTTAAAACCTTCATGTATCTCGAAATAGTAACTTCTTTAATTGATCTAGAAACAAGTAAACCGATATTCAGCTAAGCAATTAACATTAGGAATTGTAATCGAATTTATTAATGGCACCTATAAAGTTTTCAGCACAGAGAAAACTTGCGGGCACACCACCTTAATAATCCGCCGATTATCGAGATCGGTTTTTTAGCGCTATGGCTGATAATACCAGGGCTATTGATAATCAACGCTAGCGTCAAGTGCGCGACCTTACCTGGCGCGGCCTCACTCGGTAAAGATCTCTTTATTTCTTGGCTTTTAATGCCCGCCACAGAGCCATGCTCAACTGAGCACGGCTCTGTTCACACATCGGGTCTTTTTTAAAATTGCTTTGAAAATTCTATGCCCCAAAAACGAGGCTCATTGATAAAAGCGGTTTGATTAAGAAAATCAAGAGCACCGTCTGCAACAATTTCGTTGGTCACATTTCGGCCAACCAGAGCAAGATCTAATGTTTCATCGGCATTTTTATAGCCCAATCTCAGGCCACCGATCCAACGCTTTTCAGCAACAAACTCGACTGACTCGTATAAGAAAATATTAGAATCACTGCGGTAGTTCCAATCGGTGCTAGCGTAAAGTTTGCCGGACTGAAGTTGATGATCGTAATCAAGCGAAAAGTTGGCCAGCCACTCGGGCGCTCGCGGTAGCGGGTTGCCATCAACAGAGACTAGATTCACAGTACCGAAGAAACCTAGAAACGTATCTACGATTGGGTCTAGCGATGTGCACAATGGGGTTGACGAACAAAGCTCAGTATTTAAGTTGGGGTCTTTGATTTCCGTATCGTTGTAACTTAAGTTTGCACTAAACGTTAAGTTCTCGGTGAGGAGCATTTCAAACTCGGTTTCAAAACCAGCGCCGTCAACTTTATCCGCATTGAGTAACTCATTGGTGTTGCCTGTGCCACCGGTCGCAGTCAGCTGTTGGTCGTCTATGGTATAGGCGTATATCGCTGAATTCCAACGTGCACGCCCATCAAATAGGTCGGCTTTGAAGCCAACTTCAAACGAGGTGATGTCTTCGGTATCCGCTTGGCTGGTGAAGCCAAAGCGGCCTAGCGTTACTGGGCCACGTGAGGCGGTAGCAAGGCGTGAATACACCGACCAGTCATCACTTAGTTGGTAATTAATCGCTAATTCGTAACTTACATAATCATCGCTAGCATCGATACGCGCCGCAGGAGCAAAAGAGCCTGAGCCAGGAACCACTTCTAAGTCTTTATCGTCGTCGGTGTAGCGCAAGCCGGCTGTTAATGAGGCTTTATCAGTTAAGCTATATTCGATTTGGCCAAAGATCGCCGCCGAGGTAGTGTCCTGCACCGCTTGAGTTAATTGAGTTCGAGTGCCGTCGTTAGCGAAGTCAGAACTGTCTACCGTAATCGACTCGTCTAAATAATAAGCGCCGAGCTGATAGAAAACTCGACCAACGTCACCTGATAAACGAATTTCTTGAGTGAATTGGCTGTGATCTGATAAGCCGTCACCCGATGACACACTGAAAAATGCTTGCTGGCCTAGTTGGCCAATCGCTTCGGGCCCACCTTGTACGCCGCCATCTATATCGGCACGAGAAAAACTGTCTAACGTGTCGTATGAAGTAATAGTGGTTAAGGTTTTATTGCCAAGATTGAATTCTAACTTTGCGCTGGCACCGAATTGATCCAAATCAAAGCCCGATAATGATTGGTCGTGAGAGAAGCGCTCTTCATCAAAACCTGGGCGTAAACCTTCAACACCAGGGGTAAATGCATTGGCATAGAAAAGCTGTGGTTGGTCGCCGTCTTGTCTAAAACCATGAACGTTAATCAAGGCTGAAAAGTTGTCGTTTGGTTCCACTAACACCTGTACTCGATAGGCAAATTCGTCGAATTCGCCGGTGTCATCGCCAGCGCCATTGAAGGTGTTGTCTAACCAGTCGCCACGATCTAAGTACTTGAAGGCGGCTCGAGCTGAGACGGTGTCTGATAAAGCACCACCGTAAGCGCCCTCTAGGCTAAATGTTTCACGGCTACCATAGCCAGCTTTGATATAACCGCTAGAGTCTTGTGATGGTTTGACCGAATCGACCTTAATCACACCCGCCGTTGTGCTGCGGCCAAAGAGAGTTCCCTGTGGGCCTTTGAGCACTTCGATCTGGGCAATATCAAATAGCGGGAAGCTCTTAAGTACCGAGTTCTCTAGATTCACTTCATCATAGATAAGCGAGACCGGTTGAGTAGCGTTAACGTCAAAGTCATAGTTGCCTAAACCACGAATGTAAAACCGCGGCGATTGACGACCGTTAGATGATTCAATTTGCAGGCTTGGCACGCGGCCCGCGAGAGCTCGAATATTTTCGCCGGCAGCAAGAAAATTTTTGACTTCATCAGCGCTGATAGCTGACACGGCGGATGGAATTTGTTGCAGCGTTTGTTCACGTTTTTGCGCCGTCACAACGATTTCTTCTAACGAATAACCAGCCGATTGTGCAAAGGCAGTATTAAACGCGATTAAGCTACTGGTGAATAATAGTGCCGAGCTAACGGCATGTGATAAATGGGTTCTCTTCATGTTTGGATCCAAGGTTAATTTGGAGGCTTTGAATTTATCACTAATGCAGCGGATTATCTTTACTGTAATAACAAATACAGAAGCTTAATTAGTTATTAATAGTAGCTTAATTAATTATTAATATAGAGTATTGGCCTAGAGTCAAATGCGCCATACCTCAATAAATAACAGGGCATTGCCTTTAGGCCACAATATTGATGCCGATACGCTCTGACATACTGTTGGCTTTTTCTATGATTTTGCCAATCACTACATAGTCATTTTTGCCTTTTAACATTGCCATTGCATTTGCCTCATCCATCGTCACCAGTAAACCGCCACTGGTTTGAGGGTCAAGCAATAGGTCCATCACAAAGTCACGCTGACGTGCCGGATAAGCGACCTCCGTCTGATCAGTGAACATACAGCGCAATAAATACGGCTCGAGTTGTGGGTACAAACTTGATCGCCACCCGGCTTCAGTCAATTCAAGTGCCCCGCTGAGCAACGGTATAGCATCTAGGTTCAGCTCTGCCAGCATCTCTTTGTTGGTTTTTTTATTGATCTTTTTATTGGCACTATCGAGCATTTCCAGCAAATGACCGATCAAACCGAAACCAGTCACATCAGTAACCGCGCTCGGATTTACATTACCTAGTTGCTGCATAGCGCGATGATTCGACAACATCATACTGGCATAACATGCCTGGACCGCCGCCGCGCTCGCTTGGCCTTGCATATCGGCGGCCATAACAACCCCGGTGCCAAGCGCTTTGCTAAGCAAAATTAGATCACCCGGCTGAGCGCCAGACTTGCTCCACTGAGCACCCGGCATTACCTCACCATTGGCGACGATGCCGAGATGACTCTCAACGCCTTCGCTACTATGCCCTCCCGATAATGTCGTCTGTGATCCAGATAACGCGGCCTGAATACCTCGCAACATTCTAAGGTGATCTCTGCGCTGCAAGGTTGGATTACTGAATGCCAGATTGATCCACGCTTGGATGTTAATTGCGTTTGCACCCATCGCATAAATATCGCTCAATGCATGATTAACACAGATATGAGCAAAGCAAGCTTCATCGGATATGAAAGTACGAAACCCATCGATAGTTTGTA
The DNA here is from genome assembly GCA_016763815.1 of Arenicella sp. Taxonomy (GTDB): domain Bacteria; phylum Pseudomonadota; class Gammaproteobacteria; order Arenicellales; family Arenicellaceae; genus Arenicella. Next base: position 365 of record JAESTB010000184.1, on the reverse strand, counting down.
CCGCTAGGGTGCCGGGTGTTGGCGCCCACAGAGCCGCATCTTCGATTTGATGTGACCCGTCATTGGCAAGCTTGCCGAGGTTGGCGGCCAAAAGCTCGGGGCCAAGTTTACTGCCGCAACCGCCACACGGCATTGAGGCTGTTTTTGGAAAGCTTGGCCTTGATGACTCTGCTGCAGGCGACCCTGAGGCCGTTTTAGGCATTAACTCAGGTTTTAACTCAAGTTTTAACTCGGGCATAGCCATCGGTAGTTCAGAAAACTGATGCATAAAGGCTTGATCAATTGAGTCTTTCCAGCGCCACACCCACCGACCTCTAACCGCTAAACCGTTTCGACTGGCGACTGCCACCTTATCGCCTAGGGCC
>JAESTB010000183.1 GCA_016763815.1 Arenicella sp. | reverse complement strand
TCGCAGCTGATTTTCCTTGCTAAGCTGACCTTACATCTTAAATAAGGTCAGTTTAGACTACAAGTGAGCTTGCTTTATCAATCTCACTACTGCGCCGCCACTGCGGCCCAAGTTAAACGTTAATGTTTGATTCGAAGTGACCATACGCTCTTCAATTACAAGATCATACGGGTCCTTCTCGTAATCTGCGTTATCTCCATCTCGATAGATCTGTGCAAGGTAGTTATCACCTTCTTGTAAAAAATCTACAGCAACAGTGACTGTTCGTGCTTGCTCATTTGTGTGAGCGGCTAAATACCAATCGCTGGTATTCCGATCCTGACGTGCAATCACTAAATACTCACCAACCTCTCCCTTAAGCGCAATAGATTTTTCCCAATCGGCGGGCACATCCTTAATGAACTGAAATGCTTGTGGGCGAGCACGGTAATTTTCTGGCAAATCCATCGCCATTTGAATTGGCGAATAAAGGGTGATATACAACGATAGCTCTTTGGCTAACGTGTGCTCAATTCTCGATCGTTTGTCGTGCCGACCCATCTCTTTAGTCACGGGCTCACGCTCACTGGGCCGCAGATCAAATGCGCCGGCCGTATAATCCATAGGGCCAGACAACATGCGGGTGTAAACTAGGTTTGATACATGGTTTGGTCCATTCGGCGGCACGCCCCAAGCATTAAATTCCTGGCCTCTTGCACCCTCACGACTTACCCAGTTCGGATAGGTACGGCGTAGGCCAGTGTCTTTTACTGGCTCGTGTGCGTTAATCGCAATCTTATGCTCAGCGGCTTTTTCAACCACTCTTAGATGATGCTTAACGTTTTCTTGCCCGTCATGAAATTCAAAGCGAGTAATACCGTCTTTGTCGGTGTATTTTAACTTCCCCGCGTCCGCCACATAACCGGTCTTGACAATAGCAACGTCGTTATCTTGATATAGCTTGAAAGCGCCATCGATTTGGTTCTCGTAGTTGGAGATATTACCTGACGTCTCATGATGACCAATCAGGCGAACGCCAACATTACGACCGTGTTCAGCGACTTTTTCAATATCGAAATCGTCATAGCTCTTGGTAAAACTAAACACATCACCATTATTATACCAGTCACCGTCCCAACCAATATTCCAGCCTTCGACTAATACACCGTCAAAGCCATGTTCGGCCGCAAAGTCCATCATTTCGATGGTCGCTTCAGTCGTCGCGGCATGAATTCCATCATTACCCCAGGTGCGGTCTTTAATATGTTGCTGCCACCAGAGGCCAATATACTTGCCAGGTGTAAACCAAGAGACGTCACCTATTTTATTAGGCTCATTGAGATTTAAAATCAAGTTCGAGTTGATTAAGCCTGGCGCGTCATCGGCTATTTGAATGGTTCTCCACGGTGTTACGAATGGAGTTTTTAACTTCACCAAACCGCCATCTGCTCGAGGAGCTAAGTTAGCCACCAAATTAGCGCCGCGACGGTGCTCAATAGACATGCCCGAATAATTAACCAGCGCCGCTTCATGCAAACTGACATGAGTGCCATTGGGTAGTTTCATGGTCACTGGAGTGTGGGCCATCTGCATTTCGTCAACCGTAGTAGTATTATACAAATACTCATAACGATTCCACTGTCGCGCCGGAATCCACCAAACCGTAGCGTCTTGATTCATACTAAACTCGGTCAGCTCCCCAGTGATTACCACCGAGCTCAAGCCTTTCTGTTTTGGGACTTCATAGCGAAAACCAATGCCGTCATCAAAGGCCTTTACCACTAGGTCAAAACTCAACTCGGGCGACTTACGCTGAACCTTCAAACGTAGCCGATTGTAATGGTCTCGCACTAGACGATTCTCACCCCACGGCTGTTCCCAAGTCGCATCAGCAGATGTAAGCTCGGATTTTATGATCTGTAAGCCTGCATCCAAACCATGATGTTTTGCAAAACGCATGCCAAGTGCACTTGATTGAATAACATCCTTGTCATTACGACTGACGCTGTATGAAAGTAAGCCGCCTTGGTCGCTTATGGTTACTAAAATCTGACCGTCGGGGGAACTGACCTGCTTAAGGTGATAATCAACACCATTGGTATCAGCGTAGGCGGAAAAGCAAAAAACAAACAGTAAGGAACAGGCAATACGAGCAATCATAATATTCTAGGGCGGGTAGATTCAGCATTCGAATATAAATCAAAAATGCTCTCACATTCTATGAATACGAATGCGTAAGTCAGACACCGGCAACTATTGTTGCCCTATTATTAGGCAATTCTAGCTAATACTTTATTAAAAACATGAGAGCACGCATGAGGGAAAACATGACCTCTGCCAATTCACTTCTAGTCAGTCGCAGCGGCCGCCAAACCAGCCAGCAAACTGGTGATTTTTTCTAATATTGCGTCGCAAGCCTCAATCGAATGACGCTCTTTGATAAAAGCTGGGTTGGAGTAGGCCAACCAAACAGTACCGTTGTCAGCCTCCCATATCAGTGCTTTTTGCGGCAGGTCAATGGCTACCGTTGGCGCGCAGAGCATTAATTTGGTACCCACTTTTGGATTACCAAACAAGATAACCTCGGTCGGCGTCAATTGCAGACCCACGTCAGCCGCATTGGCGGCATGATCTATTCGAGAAAAAAAGCGCAAGCCTTTGTCGTCAACAAGCTGAATAAATTTATCCGCGGTGTCTTTAACAGAATGCTGACTCTCTACCTTAATAAGATGGTCGCCAGCAAATGAGGGTATAGAAAACAATAAAAGCATCGAATATAATATGGAAAGTAAAGTTCGTTTCATATGCCTAATCGTCCTATTTAAAAGTCGCCATATTTAATATTTCACCGTGCGTAATGGTCGCCGTGTGTAATGGTTTGATATTTCACTCAGAATAACAGTCAGCTGGTAAAGTGGCGCACAAATAAACTCAAGTTCATCTCTAAGACAACATGGATAAATACCTAAGCAGCAATGGCATTCAGCTTTGCTATCAAGACCTTGGCGACACAACCAAAGACGTCATTTTGTTAATCGCAGGGCTTGGTGAACAATTAGGTGAATGGCCCGATAGCTTTTGCAAGATATTAACCAACGCGGGTTTTCGGGTAATTCGTTACGATAATCGAGATGTCGGCTTGTCAGAAAAAATGAGTGGCAAAAACTACTCATTAAATGACATGGCTAATGATGCCGCTGGCTTGCTCGACGCACTAGAGATAAAGCATACACATGTAGTCGGCATGTCGATGGGCGGAATGATCGCACAGATCTTAAGCGCCGAAAGGCCGAACACTACAGCCAGTCTTTGCTTAATTATGTCGTCTAGCGGCAGGCCGGGATTACCGCCCGCGAGCCCTGAGGTACAAGAAATCATGTCCAGAAAGACCGATGGTTCGGTAGCCGGTTTTATCGAAAATTGGATCGAAGGAAAACGTCGCATTGACAGCCCAGGATACCCAGCCGACGAGGCTGCCTTATTGCAAAGAGCGAAGGCAAACTGTCAGCGAAGTTACAATCCTGGCGGCTACATGCGGCACTTGAACGCAATTTATTCAAATGATAGCCGTGTTGAATTTTTAGAGAAAATTAATTGCCCGACACTAATTCTACATGGCAAGGACGACCCATTAATACGTAAAGAGTGCGGTGAAGATCTGGCGGAGCATATTCGAGGCGCACGGCTAGAACTGATCGACGGCATGGGACACAACTTGCCTCATCAATTAAACCAGCGACTATGCGACTCGATTATCGATAATATTAAACGTGTTAATCAATGATTGCTTGATAGGTAGCTGACTTAAGCAGTGGCCCGATCGGTTGGGACCCCGAGGGGATTAGTTGCGTATGCACTATGCCAACAATCTGCTCTTTTAGATCAACCCAAAATTCGGTCGAGGCCGCACCGCCCCAGCTAAACGTGCCTTTAGAAACCGGCAAACCAGTGATAGCCGGGTTAGTTACGACCGCGCCAGTTAAGCCAAAACCAACACCCCAATAGCGGCTACTACCTGGGGCCAATGACATCAAGCTACTAAGAGGGTCAGCTGGAAAATTAGGCGTAAGATGATCAGACATCATAAATTCAACCGTCTTACTGCCAAGTAATCGCTTGCCGTTATACTCGCCCCGATTGGCCAACATTTGCGCAAAAGCAAAATAATCTCTGACCGTGCCAACCAAGCCTGAGCCGCCCATTTCGATTTTTGGTAACTTGGTGTAAGGGCTGGTTTTAATGCCATCGGCAACCTTGATCCCAGTCTCAGGATCGGGCGTATACACTACTGTAAAACGCCCAAGTTTCTCAGCAGGTACATAAAAATCAGTGTCTTGCATATCCAGTGGCACAAAAATTCTCTGCTGCAAGAACTCTCTAAACGACATACCCGAGACCACTTCAACTAGACGGCCCAACACATCCATGCTGACGCTATAGTTCCACTGTTCACCCGGCTGCGCAATCAAGGGTTGCTTTGCCAATACCTTGGTCCATTCGGCCAAGCTTGTAAGTGGCGACTGCGCATCGGCACCTAGCACACCGGCTTTTTTATACATATTGGCGACGGGAGAATTGAAAAAATCGTATGTTAAGCCCGACGTATGTGTCAGTAGCTGATGAATTGTAATTGGCCGTGCCGGCTCGGTTTGTATCTGGCCGTCTTGCTCGCCTAGATAGACTCGCATTTCCTTAAACTCTGGCAAAAATTTTGAGATCGGATCAGTCAATAAAAAATGCCCTTCTTCAAACAACATCATCACCGCCACACCGGTAACCGGTTTGGTCTGCGAATACAGTCTGAAAATTGAATCTATTGCCATCACTTGCTTGGCCGCAACATCGCTTAAACCATTTGCTTCAAAATGAACCACCTTACCCTTACGAGCAATCAAGCTAACAGTGCCAGCGATTTTTTTATCATCAATCAATCGATTTAAGTTTATACCGACATTCTTCAAGCGCTCGGTCGACATGCCGACACTTTCAGCTCGGCCAACAGCCAGCTCTTTTGAATCAGCAACGTGAGCGTAAAAAGAAAATAATGTGACAAGCAACGCAGTAATAGAGATCGGTATATTCATTTTTATAATTTTTAGTATCGACGATAACTGCAGATTGCCACATCCGGACCAAAGCTTCAAACCCAGCTTAACGTCGGCCAAACATAACCACCCAATAATCGCCTGCCTTTGCAGCACCCATCTCACTATAGCTAGGGTTCATAATGTTCTCACAATGGCCGGGGCTGGCTAGCCATGCACGATGAACATCGTTCGGCACTTCAAAGCCTTTGGCTACATTTTCGGCCACCTTGCGCCAGATGTAATTTGCCTTCGTAGCTCGCTGCCCAATGGTGGATCCATCGCTGCCCTTATGAGACATAAAGCCATTTGTCGCCATGTCGCTAACATGATTATCAGCGGCGTTAGCTAACTCACAACTCCATAGTAAACTCGACGTCGAGCGCATCTTAGTGGAACCACATCGCGCGCCATTATCTCTAGCCGTTTGGTGCAGATCGAACAAAGCTTTCAACTGCGGCTCAATTGAGTTCACTGAACAGCCGTAGGGCTCGATAGTGCGCAGCACTGTTGCCTCCCTAGACATGGGTGACTCGCGAATAACATCTGGTGCGCGAGCCTCGCCTCTATCACGTCTCTCCCCGCCCTTAGTAAACGCCGCAACGGCAAATAACACACCGATGGAAAATATAGCCACCATCGCCACAGGCTTAGAAAAAAACGCCACACTGATTCCTCGTTTAATCGTTTCAAGTCGACCATTATACTCGCTCGCAAAGCCTACTCTAGCCACTTAACCATCACACCTCAATACAGCCGACTTAAAATGAAGCTACAATGACTATAATGACGATGTTCAATAACCGCGTTCAGCTTTAGTTAATCGAACTTGAGTTATGGTTTTTCAATGGTAAACAGACTGCATAATTAAGCATGAAAATAATTAGTAAAATACTACTGATATTGGCTTTCACTCAACTGACAGCGTGCGCCGTTATGAGCAAACAAGAATGCTTGGGTGCCGATTGGCGACAGGTTGGTTACGGCGTTGGTTCAAGTGGGAACACTGACATATCTGATCAGTTTAATCGTCGTGAACAAACCTGTGTAAAACACGGCGCTAGTGCTAACTGGAAGCAGTTTCGGCAAGGTCATTCAGACGGGCTTGTTCAATATTGCCAGTTAGACAACGCGCTAGAGCTCGGTGCTAGTGGCCATAGCCGAGTAATCGACAATCAGATCTGCCATGAACGTGACTACCCAGGCTTTCGCCAAGCGTTTAATGTTGGTTATGAAT
>JAESTB010000182.1 GCA_016763815.1 Arenicella sp. | reverse complement strand
TTATACCAACAGAGCATTATTTAGCATTGCGTGTATGGCAAACGTTTACCATTTACAAACAATATGACTTAAATTATCGTTTGTCAATAGAATTGCTAAAAAATTCATTGAAACAATTTTATGAAACATAAATAGTTATATTTAATAGTAAGTTACAATGCCATTTGACATGTAAAAGATTAAAATGGATCCTTTAAGCACGTAAGAGTATTTGAGTTTTACGAGAGAGAACACTGTAAACGTATTCCAATGTATAATAAACCAATAACCATTATCGATACGGGTAAAGCGAATGTCTGACATTGGAATTAAACAGCTAGCAAAAAATTTGGGCATTTCTACCGCATCAGTATCACGGGCACTTAGCAACCCAGACCGAGTATCGACCGCAATGCGTAAACGGGTCCAGACTGCGGCGAAACTCGCCGGTTACCGGCCAAACAAGATGGGTGCAAGCCTACGTACCTCGAAAACTAGAAATATAATCGTGATCATTCCGGATATCAGCGATACATTTAACTCAGGCGTAATCAGATCGTTAGAGAGAACCGCTGCCAACCGAGGGTATTCGGTACTATTTGGTGATACGCAGGGCATACGGGAACTCGAAATAACCTACGGCGATATGGTTCAAACACGGCAAGCCGACGGCATTATCTGCTTCTCACACCGCTTACCCTTTACTGACGAAGATATGGCCTCAGACTCATTTAAGATGCCACCGTTAGTAAACTCTTGTGAGTACATTGATGCTGCTCAAGCCGGCGGCCACATCGTGCCATTAGTTACGATAGACAATGTTAAAGCGAGTCGAGAGCTTACTCAGCATTTGATCGACCTAGGGCACATTGATATAGCGGTAATTACCGGCGATATTAGCTCGCCAAGTACCACACAGCGACTACAAGGGTATCAACAGGCAATGCTTTCATCTGGCCTGCCGGTGCAACAGCAACTGATCTATGAGGGGACTTACACTCTAGAAGCCGGATCGACGATAACCAAAGAAATTTTGCTTGCAAAGAAAAGACCTACAGCAATTTTTTGCATGTGTGACGAGACCGCCCTAGGCTGTCTCTACGCATTGAAAGAACATAACTTCAGCATTCCCAACGACATTTCTGTGGTTGGCTTTGACGATATAAAATTCGCTCAATATTTTTCACCAGCGCTTACCACAATCGCTCAACCCGTTGCCGAAATTGGTCAGCAATGTGTTGAAGTTTTGATCGATATCATTGACGGCAAAGAAATCAAAAAACCAATGGTAGTACTGCCTCATCGACTGGTGATTAGAGACAGTACTGGACCTAGGCCCGACCGTTAGATCAACCGCTAGGTATCGCTGAAACGAAAATCTGCAAACTGCTGACGAAGGCCTACTTTGTGAATTTTGCCAGTCGCGGTTTTCGGTAACTCGTCTACGAATGATACCTCGTCGGGCATCCACCACTTGGCTATTTTACCCTCCATAAACGCCAGCACCTCGTCACCACTAACCTTATCAACGCCAGGCTGTCGTACGATCACCAACAAAGGACGCTCGTCCCACTTAGGATGTGCAATGCCAATGACTCCCGCTTCGGCGACACCGGGATGACCGATTGCACAGTTCTCTAGGTCGATCGAGGATATCCATTCGCCACCAGATTTGATCACATCTTTGGTACGATCGGTAATAGTCATATTGCCATCGGGGTTAATGCTGGCGACATCACCGGTGTCAAACCAACCATTTTCATCTAAAGCTGATTCCTCCTGCTTAAAGTACCGCTCTATTACCCATGGTCCGCGCACCTTCAATGCACCAAAAGCCACGCCATCCCAAGCTACTTCTTGGTCGTTTTCATCTACAATCTTCATCGACACACCAAAAACCCCTCGGCCAGCTCTGACGCGCAGCTTGTCATATTCTTCATCAGTGTAATGATCTCGAGGATGCTTTGGAATATTGAAAGTACCCAACGGCGCCATTTCGGTCATTCCCCAACCGGCTATCGTGGTTACTCCGTATAATTCTTCAAACTCTTTCATAGTGCTCAGCGGGCAGGCAGAACCGCCCACGCCTATCCGATTCAGGCTGGGGATTTTTTTCCCAGTTTTCTTCAAATAGGTAAGCAATGCTAACCAGACGGTTGGTACCCCCACCGCGTAGCTCACACCCTCAGACTCAATTAGACTCTGTAACACCGCGCCATCACCCATCTTGGACCCTGGAAATACTAACTTGAACCCGGCTAACGCAGCAGAGTAAGGCATATTCCAAGCGTTTACGTGGAACATAGGCACAACTGGTAGCGCTACGTCGCGTGCATTCAGGCCCATGCCATCACCTAAGCAACAAGCATAGGTTTGCAACACTAAGGCCCGATGTGAGTAAAGCGCCCCCTTAGGGTTGCCTGTGGTGCCTGATGTGTAACACAATGAACACGCTGTTTGTTCGTCAAGCTCGGGCCAATCAAAGTCTTTACTTTCAGCTGCCAACAGTGTTTCGTAGCAATGCACATTCGGCAAAGAGGTCTCAGGCATGCCATCCTCTGCTGCCATAACAATGAGGCCGTCGATACTAATTTGATCACTGATAGCCTCTATAAGAGGAATAAACATCGGGTCTACTAATATAAATCTGTCTTCCGCGTGGTTAATGATATAAACCAGTTGCTCGGGAAATAATCGAGGATTAATAGTGTGGCAAACCGCGCCGCTGCAGGCAATACCGTAATATGCTTCCATATGACGATAAGCATTCCAAGCCAAAGTTCCCACTGTTTGACCCTGCTGTAAACCTAGAGTTTTTAACGCACCGGCTAATTTTCCAGCTCTGTCGTAACACTCGGCCTGGGTATAAACATGACGCGGGTTATCGTGTACAACTGAGACAATTTCACTGCCTCCATTGATTACACGCCCGTGACGCATTAGCGATGTGATCGTCAACTGATCATTCATCATTAGTCCTAACATAGGGGGCTCCTCATATTGGTAGATATTACGCTTTGCGAGATTCAAAGCGAATTGGTTAGAGCTTGTGCCTTAAGATCAGGCCAAACTCGTGATTATTATTTTCTTCAATTTATCTAATTCATGACTGGCCGTCTTGCAAAAAACAAACCGCCCGAACAACTAAATAGTCGAAGGGCCTTTACTCTAACTGAACTGACTGAACAAAATGTAAAAAGGCCTCAGAACTAACATAGTTCTGAGGCCTTTTTAACAAGTTAAGCCGAATTTTATCGAAACCTGATAACTAAATAATTAGCTTCAAGAAAGACGTTGAAGAAATCGGTCCAAAAAGAGTCGTTTGAAAAGAATCGTTTAAAAAGAATCGTCCTCTACCATCCACCAAGCAACAATACTCGAGAACCCCACGGCCGCAATTGCACTGATAACTAATAACGGCGATATCACTAGGCTCTCAGGTATCAAACCGATAAATGAGCTAACTAACGACGTTTGATCAATGAATAAATAGGCCATCAACAAACCGATAACGGCACCGATTAGATCAAAAGAAAGGCCCTTTCTAGCGCGTTCTTTCTGCGCCATAAAATTCACCTTAGGCAAGCTATTCACTAGTATTTTAGTAAAGCTATGATCTATCAGGTTCGGCTGTGCCTGCCTCGCGCTTGCAAATAGAGCGTCTAAAGGATCTTGGTCAGCTTTGTAAGTATTTTCATTGTTCATAATATTAACCTCGCCATGCTTGTAAACCATCTTGCAAGACCACTCGGCCTCGATTGATGTGGGTTTTTACGGTACCCAACGGAACACCCATAATATCGGATATTTCTTGGTGTGTATTTTGACGATGTAAAAACAAGTGTAGCACAGAGCGCCGCTCTGGTTCCAAAGTTGCTAATAATTTAGCCACCTTGTGATGAACCTCTGATTCTTCGTCATGCTCAGGGCCCTGCTCTAATTGATTACTCAACAAAGGGTTCTCGTCTAGAGATTGAGTATCAAGTGCTTTCTTGCGCACATGTTGCAAAAAGACGTTGTAGCCAATTCGATAAAGCCAACTGGAGAACTTGGCTTGTTGTCGAAACTTAGCTAACTCTTTAAATGCTTGAATGAAGGTGTCTTGCGCTAAGTCATCCGCCAACGCTTCGTTCCAGTCCGTTAACTGACGGAGTGAATAACGCAGGTTTGACTGATGTCTATTGACCAGTTCAGCAAACGCAAGTTGATCGTTCTTGCTGACAGCAAGCTCGACCAACTGTGCTTCATCCAAGATAGTAAGGTCTTGTTTTTTCACGGTATTTATCGACTAGTTAGTTATAAATACGCTTATAAATTAGGGGCTACTATTGAGCCAGATTCGCTTTCGACTTTTCGTTCAACCTTTCGTTCAACTAGGAACCAGAATATAAGTCTGGCGATGCCTAAAAACATTGGGATCAACCCGAAACCGCCTACTTCTTCCGCGCCAAGAGCATTGAATGCTGCGACAACTCCGATACCGACCGCTGTTAGAGTCAGACCACTCTTCAGTGAACTTGAAGAACCACCGCTATCGAGTGCCGTGATAACGTGCTCGGGAATGTCTCGATCACTCTTGATGTACATCTCGACTATCTCCATCTTCTGTTTACGCTTACGATTTCCGGCGGCTAACAAGGCTATTACTATGAATAGTGGCGTGCCTAGGAACAGGATTACCGCTGGCACCGCTATGAACAGAACGGCGATTGGGAATTCATCAAAATCGCCATCGATTCTTAATCCATCATTGAGTGCATCGCCCAACTCAGCTTTTTCTTCATCGCTAAGTCCTTTAAGCTCTAACTCCAGTTCTCTGCCGGCTTCCTCATCGAATTTACTCACCAGGCTAATAATTGATTCGATCTTGTCGTCGACATCAACCTCATCATCTAAGTCGAGGTCTAACTTAACATGGATGCCTTGTTCGATACTTTCTTCGAATTGAGCAACTGAGTCTTGCAGCGCTATATCGTCCTCTTGTGCAAAAGTCGGCATCGACAGTGCGGCAATGCTTAGCGCGCAAATAAATAGTAAATGTTTCATAGTATTTCTCCAGTGTTATAAAACGTTCGTAATAACGTTCTCATAAGCTTAGATGCACACTTTTGATATTCGGATTCAAATTAGGGAAAAAAAGGAATAAACAAACAGCGCATCCAAGGAGTGCAATTTAAGCACGTATTTTCAATAACCTATACGACTTTTTATACTTATTAACAGGTCGCGCACTCTGCGTTATCAAAATAGCCTATTAACAGCCGACGTTAGTAAAATTACTATCACAATTTTTAACCGCTATCACGGCCCAATAAACAATATTAGGGCGCAGTTCGAGTCGCATTAAACCCCTTAATATTACGACGCATTTGGCAACGCACGAGGTAGTTATGATTACTCAAACCACTCACTATTTAGCGTCAATGATTTATATTTTCAATCATCATTATCTATTTATTTAATCAGCTTTTACACATTCGAAAGCAAAACATATTCTATGCTTTTTACGTTGCACAACTTGCTCGCTTGGACAGCGAAAGTCGTCTATAGCCATGCAAGTAACTATATTGAACCCAATAGGCAGCAACCTATAAATGTAACCACTCTAAGGAAAAACTTATGAATCTAACGACACTATTAACCACTGCGGTATTCGTCACTATGTGTTCGCTCTCAGTTAACCCCTCGATGGCCGCTGAAATCAGCAAGCCTAAAGGCGCGACTGGCAACGGCCAAACAAAACCTGGCGTCGCGAAAGAAAATAATTTTTGGTGGCCTGATCAATTAGATCTATCGGCATTACGCGACCACGATTCTCGCTCGAACCCGCTAGGTGAAGACTTCAGTTACGCTAAAGCGTTTCAAAGCCTTGACCTAGATGCGGCAAAGAGAGACATCGATAAGCGACTCACCACATCCCAAGATTGGTGGCCAGCTGATTTCGGCAACTATGGCCCATTCTTTATCCGTATGTCCTGGCATAGTGCTGGCACCTATCGAACGCTAGACGGTCGCGGCGGTAGCGAAGGTGCTCAACAACGTTTTGAGCCATTAAATAGTTGGCCGGACAACGGCAACTTAGACAAAGCGCGCCGCTTACTTTGGCCGATAAAACAAAAATATGGTGAGGCCTTATCTTGGGGCGACTTAATGATATTAGCCGGTAATGTAGCTTTAGAAAACATGGGTTTTGAAACCTACGGCTTTGCCGGCGGCCGCACAGATGACTGGGAGCCCGATTTAGTCTACTGGGGTCCAGAAGTCGAGATGCTTGCCAGTGATCGACAGCAAAAAGATGGTCAGCTACAGCGCCCTCTTGGTGCTACGCATATGGGCTTAATCTATGTAAACCCAGAAGGCCCGCTTGGTGTTCCTGACCCGATTGGTTCAGCTAAAAACATTCGTGTGGCTTTTAATCGAATGGCAATGAACGATGAGGAAGTTGTTGCCTTAGTGGCCGGCGGACATACATTTGGTAAAATGCACGGTGCCCATAAGGCTGGCAACTGCCTTGCTGCTGAACCGGCTGCCGCAGCGATTGAAGAGCAAGGCCTTGGTTGGAAAAACAGCTGTGGCAAAGGTCATTCTGAAGACACGGTAACCAGTGGCCTAGAAGGAGCATGGACTCAAGCGCCAACTCGCTGGTCAACCTTGTATTTATCGAATTTACTCAATAATGAATGGCAGCAAACCCGCAGCCCAGCAGGCGCTATTCAATGGGTGCCAACGGATAAATCAATGCATACTGCGGTTGCAGACGCGCACGTTAAAGGAAAGCGTAATCCGCCAGTGATGACCACTGCAGACTTAGCAATCAAAGTCGACCCAGCTTACCGAGCGATTGCTGAACGTTTCTTGGCAGACCCTAAAGAGTATCAACTAGCATTCGCCAAAGCATGGTACAAGTTAACTCATCGCGACATGGGGCCTCGAAGCCGCTACTTAGGCAATGAAGTGCCTAGCGAAGAGTTGATATGGCAAGACCCAATTGCCTCGATTGACTACGATTTGATCGGTGTTAATGATATCGCCGCTCTCGAGAGTGACATTTTAAAGTCAGGTTTGAGCATCCAAGAGCTTGTTCGCACGGCGTGGGCATCCGCATCAAATTTCCGCGCAGGCGACAAACGCGGTGGCGCAAACGGTGCACGTATTGCCCTTGCACCGCAGAAAGATTGGGAGGTTAATAACCCCGAAGAACTTGCCAAGGTATTAGCAAAACTAAAAACTATTCAGGGTGATTTCAATAAGTCATCGAAGACTACTAAGGTGTCACTTGCCGATCTTATTGTTATCGGCGGTGCAGCAGCGATAGAAAAAGCCGCAAAGGGCGCCGGATTGAAGGTCAAGGTACCGCTTGTCGTTGGCCGAGGTGATGCAACACAGGCCCAGACTGACGTAAACTCTTTTGCTTTGCTTAAACCAACAGCCGATGGTTTTCGTAACTACTTCGATGTGAGTGCTAACGAGCGCTCGCCAACTGAAAAACTGATAGATAAGGCTGATCAGCTTGATCTTACTGTGCCACAAATGACCGTCTTAGTGGGTGGTATGCGAGTCCTCGGCGCGAACACCGACGGCTCCAGTCACGGCGTATTTACCGATAAGCCAGGCACCTTGAGCAACGATTTCTTTGTTAATCTATTAGACATGTCTACTGTATGGGAAAAAACCGACGAAGAAGGCATCTACCAAGGCATTGATCGGCTCAACGGGAAGCTTAAATACACCGCTACCCCAGTAGACTTAGTGTTTGGTTCAAACTCAGAACTACGAGCGATTGCCGAAGTGTATGCCTACAACAACTCGAAACAGCGTTTCGCCAACGATTTCGTCAAAGCGTGGAGTAAAGTGATGATGCTCGATCGTTTTGAGGTGAAATGAATAGCTCGCAACTGGCTCTCTGTGACCAGCAACTTATCTGTGAATAACATCTAAGTCGGCTCATACGATCGGAGGGCTGATCCTCAAAATAGTTAAGAGTTAGCCAGAGGGCGGTTTACACAACCGCCCTTTTTCACGCTTCAATACAGCTCGAATATCGCAATCTAAGTCGACACGATAACTCAAGGTAAAACAGCCATTACAGGCTATTAGGTGCGCTGGTGACGTATATGCGACTAAAGCCATTGTTAAGCAATATAGCCGCTGCACCTAACGCACGTTGACCGCTGGCACAAACGCACACTATCCTCTTCGAGCTTGGTAACTCGGCAAGCCGTTGCAGTAACTCGGTGTTCGGTATATTCAAAGCGTTATCGAAAAATGGAGTTTGCTCTACCTCGAGTTGACTTCTTACATCTAGCAGTAGGTCAGTTTCAGCCAAGGAATTATTAGCGATAATGGGCGCGTACTGTTTTGGCTCATCAGCACTGCAAAAATCAATAATATTCTGGCTGTAGTTCCACAGATCTAGCGTCATTAATTTGCCTAATAATTGGCTCTGGTCAGCTAAGATAACCTTTAAAACTTCCTGCGCTTGGTAGCTGCCTATAATGCCGACGCTGGGCCCAGTGACACCGGCTGTATTACAATTAGCCGCTGTCTTTGAGGGTGAGGCGAACACGGCTCTGAGACTCGGAGCCGGTCGATCAACGGTGCCACAAAAAACCCCCAGATACCCATGCGTTGTTAGCACCGAGGCAGTCACTAACGGGGTTCGGCTAGCAAAACAAAGATCACTCAGTAGGTAACTTGCTAAAAAATTGTCCGCGGCATCGACTACCACCGTTGCCTGATCGACTAAGTCTTTTGCATTACTTGGGCTTAAAGCGGCGTTGATCACCTCGACCTCAAGCTCGCTATTTAAGGCTCTCAAGCGCTTCTTAGCAGCGACGACTTTAGGCTGATTGACATCGCTTTCTTGAAACAAAATTTGGCGATGTAAATTCGAGAGACTAACAACATCGTGGTCGACTAAAATTATTTTTCCAACCCCAGCTCCGGCTAAAAATAAACTCACCGGAGACCCAAGCCCACCAGCACCGACGATCAGTACACAGGCCCCCTTTAGTCGCAGTTGCGAACCCTCACCAAAGTAGCCAACTCTCTGTTGACGACTATAGCGGGCATCAGTTCCAGTCATACCTTAAACCGCCCGCAAAGCGTTACTTAATTGCTCGTTGATAGTAACGATCGCGTAAGCGTGTCGCGCGGCTTTCTAAGGAATACTCTTGGCCGTCAATGAGTACTAAATCTGGGTTACTCATTACCTCCAACGGATCACCCGACCAAAGCACTAAGGTCGCTTCGGCACCGACTTTAATCTGGCCATAGCCGGGTAGCCCAAAAATTTGTGCTGGGTTTGAGGTGATCGCTTGAATCGCGACGTTGTATGGTAAGCCATTAGCAACCGCATTGCCTGCCGACTGGCGTACTAAATAAGCGTTGTGGGTATTTTGCCAGCCCATACCAGTAAACATTAACTTAACACCTGCATCGTGCAGTAATCGGGCATTATCGAGTCTTGAGCCAAGCGTCTCATAAGAGCTTGGGAGGTTATTGATGGGGTCAAAAATCACCGGCACTTTCGCCTCAGCAATTTTATCTGCGACACGCCAACCCTCAGAAACACCTGATAATATCAGTGTGATTTTCTGCTTCTTTGCAAATTCTAATACTCGTTCAATATCAGCTGAGCGCTCAACACGTACTAATAGCGGTTGACGACGTTGCACCACTTCAACCAAAGCCTCTAAATCATGCCTCGACAAAGAATAGGCGCGCCGGTTGCCGCGAGCATAGCTATCTCTATTTTCTGAGTAGTCTCGAGCATCTTCAATCGCCTCACGAAGCAACGACATTGCTGCAGCACGTGAGCCGCCGGCTAGTTCGCTACCTGCTTGTCCTAAGCTCACCACCATTGCGGCTTTTTTGACCACTATATTTCCCGAGTTGCCAAGTTTAACCACCGCTGCGCTTCCAGCAAAAATACCAACACCATTACTCGGCTGGATCAAACTATGGGAAATACCCAAGCTTCGGTTATAGGCGACGGCCACTGAACTCGGGTTAAATGCGTCACTAACTTGCAGCGAAGCAGTAATATTCTCATTCGAGGTACTGCTATCTACGGTACCAGCTACCGATCCCAATTCAATGATGCCCAGTTGAGTATCGGCATTAAATAAGCCTGGAGAGACCGGCCTACCATCAGCATCGATAACACGCCCATCTTGCGGTGCTGACAAACCACTACCTAGCCCGACAATCATTGAGCCTTTAACTAAAATATCAGTAAGTTCATTCGGCCCGCGTTCGGAACCGTCGACGATACGAGCATTTTTAATCAGTATGTCTGAGGCATTGGCGACACCCATACAACCTAGTTGCAGACTTATGAGCCAACTCATTATTAATAATTTTTTCATGGTCGATCCCCCTCTGGCGTGATAATTCCTAAATTAAAATCGCTGGTATGTTTTAGGCTCGGCGCCGATCGGTCAAACCGCAATACGCCATCAATCCAAACCTTGTCGGCCTTAGAATAAACACTGAGCGGGTTGCCACTCCAGAGTACCACATCAGCATTCATACCCTCCTTCAAGCTCCCGATTCGATCATCTAAGCCTATCGATTTTGCCGAGTTACTAGTAATCCATTTAATCACTTGCGCTGCAGTCAGATTCATCCCCATACGATTTGCCGCCGCCATCGCCTTGCCAACCTCCTGTGGTAAACGCTGAATCTGAGTCTCGTCATCTGAGTGAATAATTGCACAGCCTTTTGCTAACTCAATCAACGCTGCATTTTCTCGAATCATATCGTAAGCCTCTTGCTTAAAGCCCCACCAATCGGCCCAAACGACCGCACAAATATCGTTCTCGGCTAGTAGTGAAGCAACCTTGTAGGCTTCTACTGCATGATGGAAGGCGGTAATTTTATAACCAAACTCTTTAGACAGTTCGATCATATTGGCCATTTCGTCGGCACGATAACAATGGTTGTGAATTTTAATATCACCCTTTAAAACACCGCGTAGCGTCTCCATCTCAAGGTCACGGGCCGGCGCTTCTGCACTTTTATCACCCTTAGCGACCTTCTCCTCATATTCTGACCAAGATTTATCATAGGCCTTGGCCGCTATCCAAGCGCTTCTGTAACCGGCCATATTACCCATGCGAGTTGCTGGGCCACCTTTGTCGCCGTAAACACGTTTGGGGTTTTCGCCACAAGCCATCTTCAACGAATGCGGTGCATCCGGAAACTTCATGCCCATCATGGTTACCGATGGAACATTTTTAAGTATTACTCCGCGACCACCAAACAAGTTTGCAGAGCCTGGTAAAATTTGCGCCGTCGTCACGCCACCTGCAAGGGCTTTTTCAAAATTCGGATCTTGCGGCCAAACAGAATGTTCTGCCCACACCTTGGCGGTCGCCGGTGCTACCGCTTCATTACCATCTGAATGAGCCCCGATTGCTGGATTGGAGTAAACGCCCATGTGCGAATGCACATCAATGATGCCAGGGGTAACCCAAAGACCTAAGCCGTTTATCTCTACGGCTTCTGCTGGGGCCTCTATCTGAGAGCCTAGGGCAGTTATTTTTCCATCACTAAATAAAATATCTGCATTGTCCAGCTGCTGGCCAGTACCGGTCAACAACGTGGCACCCCGAATAATCGTCATTGGCGCTTGCGGCGCAATATAAGTAGAGGCGAATGGGCTGCCGGATAAGGATTCATCAGAATCCGTTAGCTTGTCAGAAGGTACGCTAGCGCATCCCGTTATAGTCAAAATAAGCAATGTTGAAAAACACCACTTGGGTAGTTGTCTATTGTGCTCACGCTGGATCTCACAGTTCTTTAATTATGCCAGCAGAATACCACAGCAATCTCGCAGCCCCCAATGGTGAGCGTTACCAAAAACGCGGTTAAATTAGTTTTTAACCTACCATAGCTAAGCCAAC
>JAESTB010000181.1 GCA_016763815.1 Arenicella sp. | reverse complement strand
CTGCGCCAACGCCTGGAGGAAGGCCGGGACCGCCTGCTGGAAATGGCGTCCTGCGATCGTGAACAGGCCGACGGCTTGCGCGATCACCTGGCGCGGGAAATATCGGCATCGTCGCAAACTGTGCCCTCGAAACCGCTTTTGTCTTGGTGCGTTTCCATGTCAACCAAACGCCGGTAACGGATAAGGCGGTCAGAGCTAAGCCGAATACAAACCAGATCAGTTTAGTAATAAGCCCACCAAAGAAACCAAAATGTAACGGGTCGGCTATCTCATTTAGCCACGCGACCCAAGCGATATTTTCCGAACGCTGAACTTTCATTGGTTCGAGAGTTTGCGGGTTTAGAAACACTCGATTAGCTCGAGACCTCAATATTGGGTTGCCGTTATCACCCAAAACAGTAATAGCCTGATCGGCTCGAGTTGGAAAACTAATGGTGGTGACCATCAATTCAGGATAAGCCTGACTTGCGGCCGAAATAATATCTTGTGTAGATGGTGATTCAATAATCGGACCAAAGGATTCAAGCTGTTCGGTAGATATTTTTGGCCTGCTAGGCTCGAATCGCTTGCCCCCGACAGCGGCACCAAATTCGGCTAAATACCAGATGCTGGTGATTATCATTAGCACCAGAAACCACACAGCCCACAAGCCAAAAGCTTTATGCGCATCGCCGACCATTACACGCGTGCCCTTAGTAATACGAATTCGCATCATCAAAGTTTTCCGGTTGCGAGACGTTTTGAGCCCAGTATAAAGCGAGATGCCGAGAATAAATGCCATTGACGTGACAATTGGTAAGCCAATGACGTTCGGCATGAACATGTATCTATGCAAATCTCTAAAAAAACGCTGAACGGTTAGCAAGCCCGTTGTTCCTGTTACTTGCCCAGTCCATTGGTCAACATAGATATATCGTTGACTACCATCGATGTTTTTAACTCTCGCTCGATTTGCTAGGTAGTCGCCTTCAAGTTGCTCGATTGTCAAAATTGTCGACTCAGGCGAGTGAACCTTGATCGCATCAGTCATTCGCTGCCATGACACGCGAGTTTCTGTAGGCGTAACACGTAACGCTTTGCTCACGATCCAATCTATTTCATTTGAAATAGTCGCAATAGTGCCTGTGGCAAGGATTACAGACATGATTAGTGCTAGATGAAAGCCTATCCAACTATGAAGTTTGTATAGCTTTCTTCTCTGGGTGCTCTCCTTAGCTAAGGTCTGGTCATCTCTCTTATACGACGGGCCGGCACTGGTTATTGAACCTGTTTTCAACGATTAACTCACTTGGCTATTTTAATAGGTTTGTCGACCTGTACTTACGATTTTTTTAAAGGAGGTACTTTAATTTTGCATTTACAATTTTATTGAAAAATCGAGATAAATCATTTTAATGGGAATGATTATCATTTACAATAACTCATTCAATGAGAATGACACTCATTTGCATTTGAGCCTCGCAAGACAAAATATAGCCACCGAAGTAGGCGTCATTCGGAAAGTGTCTAAACCATGATCATAATTAGGAATGTTAAATGAAGTTTTTATTAAATGCCGTAGCCTTGGTAACAGCGGTGAGCATCTCAGCAACAGGGCAAGCGCAAGTAGATGACAGTGATTCGATAGAGAGAATAGAAGAAATTGTTGTTGTTGGAACCGATCAAAGTCGTTACATCACCACTGATAAAGGTGCCTTGACCGGCTTTCAATTGGGTTTTTTGGAATCGCCAAGGGTGGTTAACATAATCCCAGAGCAGCTAGTTTTAGATCAGAAAATCACTGATCTAAATGAAGCGCTACGAAATACACCGGGTATTACTCAGTCTGATGGTTTTGGTGGCACTAATGATGACTTTTTTATCCGAGGTTTTAGACGTAACGTTGTTTATCGGGACGGTTTTCGTCGAGCCACAAATTTTAAAACAAATTTAAGTAATGTCGACTACACACAAGTTGTTCGCGGTCCAGCTGCAATTACTTACGGGCAGGTAGAGCCAGGTGGCCTTGTCGATATCGTCACCAAAAAGCCTCTAGATGAACGCCGTATTGCAGGGGAGGCGCGAGTTGGCTGATTCGACGATCGCCTACTATTACTCGACTTTTCTGAACCATTGAGCGATAAAGCGGGTCTCAGAGTCGTCGCTTCGAGTCAGAATGCGGAATCATTTCGCGACTTCACCGACATATCACGAGACACAATTTCAATTTCCGGACGATATGACTTTACCGACTCTACAAGATTAGATGTCTCCTATGAGTACCGTGACGAAAGCCGGCCACTGGATCGTGGAACCGTTACTGTAGACACTCCTAACGGCCGTGAAATTATAAACAATCTTATAGACATTCCGATTGAACGCCGTTTCGGTGAAGAATTTGAGGTCTTTGAGAGCGAATTTGACTTCTTTGACGCTAGCCTAATTCATCAATTTGATAATGGTTGGGCTTTGAAGCTAGGTGCGGCAAAAGAGGATAGTACTGCGAATGATATTCAAGCTCGGCCTCGTGCCGTGGTAATTTTAAATCAAGGTGCTCCAATTACTAGCGAAGGTTTCTTCTTTGCGCCAGTGGCTCCTGAGGCACTATTTGATGACCCGAGCGATCAAGTGTTTTTGGCGCGTAGAACTGACGGTAGTCGTGATCAACAAACTGATGTTACTTATTACAACGCATTGATTAGTGGTGAATTTCAAACTGGTAAGGTAAACCATCGCCTAGCGATAGGTACTGATTATCGCTCTCTTGATACTTCGCGGTTCTTCGTCACAACAGCGACAACTAACGGTATACCCGAAGTTTTCGGCGGCAGGGGGGCATTGTTTGATATTAGAAATCCTATCTACGGAAACCTATCTGATACCTTATCGACCGAAGGTCTGCCGTTACTGGAATTCGAAACCACGGATTTCGGGTTTTTCATTAACGACTATATAGAACTCACGGACCAACTAAGCTTTCTAATTGGTGGGCGCTATGATGAAGTTGAATTTGGAGCCCCAGATACAAGCTTTAAAACAGATTCATTTTCCCCCCAAGTCGCACTTAATTACGAAGTAGCCCAAAGCACCTCGGTTTTCATAAGCTACTCGGAAGCATTTGAACCGAATACAGCAATTTTTGCAGAACTTGGTCAGACCGAAGCTTTTGAACCAGAAGAGTCAGACCAAATTGAGCTGGGCATTAAATCAGAATTCTTTGATGGTAATCTTCAAACCTCGGCAGCGTTGTACCGCATCGACAAAACTAATGTACTTACGGCCGAAAACGGTTTACCCGTGCTACGTGACGGACAAAGTTCACAGGGCTTTGAAGTCTCGGTTAGTGGTCAGCCAATACCAGGCATGAATATTATTGCAGGTTACGCTTATACAGATGCTGAAATTGTTGGCGAAGGAGTAACCGGTAATCGCCCTCGTAACGTTGGTGAAAACACATTTAACTTATGGGTCTCCTACGAATGGCAAGCGGGTGCTTTTGAAGGCGTCGGTGTTGGTGGTGGGGCTTTCTACAATGGCGATCGAGCCGGCGATGACGCCAATAGCTTTACCTTAGACTCGTACACTTTAGTTGATTTATCAGCTTGGTACACGGTGCAAGTTCCAGGTGGTGACGGTGACCGAACTGTACGTTTTCAATTAGCCGCGAAGAACCTATTTGACGAGGAGTACTTTCCGGCCAGTGGCGGTAATGAGCGGATTAATATTGGTACACCTAGAACAGTCTTTGGCTCAGTATCTTTCGATTTTTAGCACCGGAGAACATTTAGGAGCAATGTAATAACATAAGAATGTTTTAAAACTAAGCTTGTTTTAATCGCGTTACTATCCTCTAAGATACCGACGCGATTGACAACTGGCTCAATTACTAACTGAGTAAAGTGATCGATTTCAGGCCTTGTGTTTGGTTTTCGAAAGGTAGATACAAGAACAACGCGTGACACTGTTTTTAGCTTATTTACAGGGCTAATCACACCAAGCGCGTTCTAAATTGTTTTTGACTTTCAAGAATCGTAAGCGAGCCGTTTTGTTGCTTTCACTGTCTGGTAATAGTCGTAATGCTTGATTAATATCAGATAGAATTTGGCGGTGTGGTGCTAAGCGAACTTTGCTTTGAAGCCAACCTACAGCCGCTAACCTCGATCCCGAGGTTACTGGATTAACTTTATGAATTGAATCGGCTGAATATAGATACAAACCACCTGCGGGTAACTTGATTGAATCATGCCCGTCAGGCTTTGAGATTTCCAATTCACCACCTTCGTAACGGCTGGGGTCTGACAGGAATAACGTAAACGCGATATCGGTTCTAACATTGTTGATTATGGCTTCGTCAACGTGTTCTCCGTAGGACATGCCGGCTTGGTAACGACTGAACATTATTTTGGCTAGACAATCAGGATACACCGATTTTTTGATAAGCGGGTTGGCTAGCAATAATTTTTCAATTAACTTTTGTGCGGCGATAACTTCTGGAGCATCTTTATCCGCTTGTAAATTAGACTTAACGTTCTCGGCTGTTCCACCGGCGGTAGCTTTACCATCTGCAAACAATGACGGCTTACTTAAAGAATCTTGAACCGCGATGAGCGAATGTTCATCAAGCAATGAAGTTATATATATTGACATAAAATAAAAACAAATAATTTAGATTAACCCCCAAACATTATTACTGAATATCATAATCAAAAATAGAATTATCTATCGAGGTAAGAACAAAATGATTAAGCGTACAAAATTATGGACAAGCATCAGCGCAATAACCTTAGTCGGCGTATCGACAATTGGCTTAAGCGGTTGCGATGCCCCGTCATCTAAGCAAGCTAAAACTGAGCAAAAAGTCGAGCAAAAAGTCGAGCAAAAAGTCGAGCAGGAGATTAATGCATCAACTAAGGCCATGAATCACTCGATGTCTTCAGAAGGCGAGGGAGAAGGTGCCGACCCCGGGGTCGACTTAGGTAGAGATGATATCGCCTATCTAACTCAATTAGGGTTGATG
>JAESTB010000180.1 GCA_016763815.1 Arenicella sp. | reverse complement strand
GGCGGTGAGTGGCGTTTGTTCAGCTGGTTTAAATACCATTGTATTACCGCAGGCCAAGGCTGGGGCCGATTTCCACATAGCGATTTGAATCGGGTAGTTCCATGCGCCGATTCCAGCACAAACACCGATCGGTTCGCGGCGTAGCATGGCGAAGGCATTGGGTGGCAAATCAATGTGTTGGCCATGCAGTGTTTGAGCAACCCCGGCGTAGTACTCCATCACCTCAACTCCAGAAATAATATCGACACAATTTGTTTCGGCAATCGCTTTGCCGGTATCCAGTGTTTCTAATTCGGCTAATTCTTGGTTACGCTCGCGCAGAATCTGCGCGGCACGGCGAAGAATGTTTCCACGTTCGGCGGCAGGCACTCTTGACCATGTTTTAAACGCCTGTTTGGCGGCGGTTACGGCGGCATCAATTTCAGCCGGTCCGGCAATTTCCACATCGCAGATTTTTTCACCGGTGCCTGGGTAGCAAGTGCTGAATGTATCACCACTTTGGTTCGATACATATTCGCCGCCAATGTAGTTGCGTTGAGTATCGAGTTTACTGTCGGGGCCAAAATGTGCTTTATGGGTCATAGACTAACTGCTCCGCCATGTGCTTAGCAATATGGCTGTATTTTTTGTTTTGGAGATCTCAGCATAACTCAGGGACGAGATAAAAAGTGCTTGGAATTTCTTCAATTGAAGCGGAAAACGCAACTAATAGCTAGCTATTGGCAAGTTTTTCAACGAAAAGTGACGGCATTACAGGCATTTTATCCGTTCATCAAGTTATGCTGAGGTCTCATTCAATTAATGCTGCTTAATCAAAAATAATAGTGCGATTTTTGTAAACAATCGCCTTATGTTCTAATACTTTAAGCATAGCGCGAGCAAAAACTTTTTGCTCAATATCGCGCCCCATTTTGATCATATCCTGTACTGATGCGCCAGCTAAAACGCGCGCAACATCTTGCTCGATAATTGGCCCTTGATCTAGCTCAGCCGTTACAAAGTGTGATGTAGCTCCGATCAACTTAACACCTCGGTCGTAGGCCATCTGATACGGCTTAGCACCGACAAACGAGGGCAAAAAGGAATGATGTATGTTGATAATCGGGCAACCAGCTTTGCCAATGAAGTTTGCGCTCAAGACCTTCATATAGCGTGCCAAGCCAACATAGTCAGGCTTATATCGATGGATAATATCTAATTGTTTCTTTTCATACTGGAGCGTGTCGCCCTGTGTGGCAATATAAAAAAACGGCACTCCATGCCGGTCGGCAATTCGTTGCATGCTCTGGTCATTACCGACGATAAACCGAATATCCAAATTTGGAAAATAGTTTGCTTCTACTTTATTGAGCATTTCAATTAAAGCGTGAGCTTGCTTTGAGACAAATAAACCAATTGACTGCCTCCGGTTCATGAAACGAACCTCGAATGTGGCCTTATAGCCGTTCGCTAATTGATCAAATTCGGTGGCAAACGCCGTTTCATCTTCCCAACGGTGGTTTAACGCCCACTCAAAACGCGAAAAAAATTGACCGTCATCAGTATATTCTGCATAGCGCGAAATATTCAAACCACGCTCAGCAAAGAAATTTGCTAGTGATGCGATAATCCCAACTTGATCAACGCAACATAATGTTAGTGATGCGACATCCGATTGATTGAGGTTGTGTGCAGCTTGGTTGGTATTCATGGCTTTACTGGCGTTAGCTTAGGCTGTCGTAGGGAGTCAGACTAAGCAATGTCCCTAGGTTGAAAAATCGTAGTTAATGATACACCCAAACCTCAGACGAGACTATTTTACAGCGGCGGTGTATTTAGCTGGTTGTTGTCGCCGCCTCGCAGCAAAACTGTCATCACTTATTGGTGAGCAATTAACACTTATCTCTTTTCCCTAAGACACGCGGTGATTAGTTAATTGTCGCCATCGGTCTTTGTTACTGCTCTGAGTTTGACTGCCGGCATAATATAGGAAGAATCGAGACAAAATCCTTCAGACAATAAATTTAAGCCAACTGATGCTAAGTTTTCACTCGCATGAAAGCCATAAGCGTTTATAATTGGAGTTCGATATAAGTTTGTGGAAGAGAGGCTGCTTGGCGTCAAACTGGATTCAGTTTACTCTAATCATGCCCGCCGAAGGCGCAACGTGCTCGCAACCGCTCAGGCAAAAGGACCGCACACTATTTTTTATTGGCAAACCGCGCGAAAGCAAAATTGCCAATAGGAACGTCGACTCTGGAGAGCGCTCATCAGGCTTTATTAATGTGCCTGACTTCGAGCCACCGAAGAGGTAATCTTTCAGGTAACCGGACAGAGGAGCGAAGCACCAACAAAGCATGTCGCGCCGCTATTTAGCGGTGCCGCCAAGCTGTTGGGCAGTTGTATGGCGCTATTAACATTAACGTTAATAGTCTATGCGTTAACGTGTTTCGCAATAAATGACCTCAGGTCAAATCGGTTCTAGATGACTAATACAGATACAGCAGCAACTTCAGCGCAGCCTAAGAAAACCCCTCTCCATGCACAACACCAAGCGTTAAACGCTAAAATCGTCGACTTCGGCGGTTGGGCATTGCCGGTCAATTTTGGTTCTCAAATAGACGAGCACCATGCGGTTAGAACTAACTGCGGCATGTTTGATGTGTCGAACATGACCGTGTCGGATATCACCGGACAGCAAACATTGCCTTTTCTGAGCAAGCTGTTAGCCAACGATATAAGCAAAGTATCGAACCAATCAGGCAAGGCGCTCTACAGCTGCATGCTTAATCAGCAAGGTGGAGTGATTGACGACCTGATTGTGTATTACATTAGCGATCATCATTGCCGCTTAGTCACCAATGCCGGAACCAACCAAAAAGTCATGGCTTGGCTGACGCAACATGCCACTGACTTTGATATCACTTTCGAAGAGCGGCCTGACTTGGCTCTTATTGCTATTCAAGGCCCTAAAGCACTCGATATTTGCGCTAAGGTGCTACCGCCAGAATTGGCCAAGTTATCCAATTCACTATCACGTTTTCAAGGTAGCTTTGTCGGCCAGCAATTTATCGGCCGTACTGGTTACACCGGCGAAGATGG
>JAESTB010000016.1 GCA_016763815.1 Arenicella sp. | reverse complement strand
TTTGTGTGTTGGCGCTAGTCGCTGGAACTATGTTCTTGGTTTGGCTGGGTGAGCAGATTACTGAGCGAGGTATCGGCAATGGCATGTCGCTGATTATTTTCGCAGGTATTGTCGCTGGCTTGCCTAGCGCCATTGGTGGCACTATTGAGTTAGCAAATAGCGGTGAATTCTCGCCTTTATTTGTTGTGTTCTTACTGCTCGCCGTCGCCGCTGTAACCGCTTTCGTTGTGTTCGTCGAACGCGGTCAACGTCGATTGACAGTGAACTATGCACGTCAACAGCGTGGCAATCAAGTAATGCAAGCGCCGGCGTCATATTTTCCCTTAAAGATGAATATGGCTGGGGTGATCCCGCCGATTTTTGCGTCGAGCATCATTCTGTTTCCAGCGAGTTTGGTGGGTTTTTTCGGTAATGAATCCGCTACTGGCGTTGCAGGTGTGTTGAGAGATATCTCAACTAAGATGCAACCTGGTGAGCTGGTTTACACAGTCATGTACATTGGCATGATTTTGTTCTTTGCGTTCTTTTACACCGCGTTGACCTTCGACCCGAAAGAGATCGCAGAAAATTTGAAGAAACAAGGCGCGTTTGTTCCTGGTATAAGACCAGGCCAACAAACCGCTCGTTACATAGATGGTGTGGTATCTAAGCTGACGTTAGTCGGTGCCATCTACTTGGCAGTCGTGTGCTTGCTTCCAGAGCTATTGATTGTAAATTACAATGTGCCGTTTTATTTCGGTGGTACATCGTTGCTTATTATTGTTGTCGTAATTATGGATTTGATGGGCCAAGTGCAATCTCATCTCATGTCGCAACAGTATGAAAGCTTAATGAAGAAAACAAACTTAACCGGTAAATCTGGTAGCGGCCGTAAACGCCGTCGCTAGATTGACTGAAGAGTAACAATAAGAACAATTTAGAATATCGTTCTGAGGTAAATCATGAAAGTTCGCGCATCAGTAAAAAAAATCTGCCGCAACTGTAAAGTTGTCCGTCGTAAAGGTGTTGTTCGTGTTATTTGCACTGAGCCTCGCCATAAACAGCGTCAAGGCTAACTTCGCATTATAGGCACTGATCTTTTGATCCCACACTTCGGTACTTGTTAATTTTAAATGCTCATGTGCTACAGCACAGTCCGCTTTAAAACCAACAATCGCCTCGTTTGGAAACATAATTTCAGCACCTCTACCGCAAAGTAAATATTTAGAAGGTTTGAGACAGTTTTTTACTTGCATTTAGCTTGTCGAAGGTTGCTTTCTAATCACCTAAACAGTATTCTAGCGCGCCTTTCAGGTAGTACTAGAAAGTAAATAAAATGTCCAGTAGGACCTTGTTGTACAAAGCGTCGTTCACGACGTGGTTCAGCGATGGGTTTTACTGGTTTATAGAAACGCATCCGGAGACACACAGTGGCACGTATTGCAGGTATTAATCTACCATCACACAAACATGTTGAGATTGCACTAACGTCAATCTACGGCATCGGTAAAACTCGCTCACATTTAATTTGTGATGCGGCAGGAATTGAACGCTCTACTAAAGTTAGCGCATTGTCTGAGCCAGAAGCTGAAAAGCTACGTGCTGAGGTAGCTAAGTTCGAGGTAGAGGGAGACTTACGCCGTGAAGTATCTATGAACATCAAACGTTTGATGGACTTGGGTTGCTTTCGTGGTATTCGTCATCGCCGTGGTTTGCCTTTGCGCGGACAACGGACTAAAACTAATGCGCGTACTCGTAAGGGTCCACGTAAACCAATCAAGCGCTAAAGCGCCAGCTTTTATCTTGCTCATCGGTAGTTAGCATAAATGTTAATGAAGCTGGTGGAGAATGTAGAAGATCTGTTTTTGAGAAATTAAAATGGCTAAATCACCTAGCAAAACGAAGAAGAAAGTTAAAAAGCATATCGTCGATGGTATTGCTCATATTCAAGCTTCTTTCAATAATACAATCATCACTATAAGCGACCGTCATGGTAATGCTTTGTGTTGGGCAACTGCTGGCGGCTCAGGCTTCCGCGGTTCACGTAAAAGTACTCCGTTCGCGGCTCAGGTAGCGGCAGATCGTTGCGGCAAAATGGCGCAAGATTTCGGTATGAAAAACACTGAAGTTCGCGTTAAGGGTCCAGGCCCAGGTCGTGAGTCAGCGGTTCGTGCACTAAATAACTGTGGTTTCGACGTAACGCAAATTACCGACGTAACTCCAATTCCACATAATGGTTGTCGCCCTTCTAAGAAGCGTCGCGTATAACCCGTTCGATTCTATGGCTTCGAACCCGAAAGGAATAGAAGCGCGTCACATAGGTCGAGAGCAACTTTAAAGACAGAGAAACTAAAATGGCAAGATATATAGGCCCAACTTGTAAGTTGGCGCGTCGCGAAGGCACGGATTTATTCCTTAAAAGCCCCGCTCGTTCGCTAGAATCAAAATGTAAGATGGACAAAGTACCAGGCGCGACCGCACAGTCTCGCCGTCCGCGTACAACTGTTTACGGTACACAGCTTAGTGAGAAGCAAAAGCTACGTCGTATTTATGGCGTATTAGAGAAGAAATTCCGCGCATACTACTCAGAGGCTGCTCGTGTAAAAGGTTCAACGGGTGAGAACTTGTTGACGCTTCTTGAGTCTCGTTTAGATAATGTTGTATATCGCATGGGGTTTGCTGTTACGCGTGCTGAAGCTAGACAGTTAGTAAGCCACAAATCAATTAAGGTTAACGGTCAGTTGGTTAATATACCCTCTTTCAATGTGAAAGCCGGTGATGAGATCGAGATTCGCGACAAAGCTAAAAAGCAACTACGTATTGGTGCTGCTTTAGAAATCGCTGAGCAAATTGGTTTGCCCGATTGGTGTAAAGTTGAAGTCGCTGCTAAGAAAGGTGTTTTTAAATCAGCACCCGAACGCAGTGAGTTGTCAGCCGATATTGACGAATCATTAGTAGTGGCACTTTACTCTAAGTAAAACGCTTCTTTGAGCAAGCGCCTCTTTTCTTAAGGTGTTTGCTTAATCCTTAGACCGTAAACATTTAACCGTTGCCCGCCAGAGGGTTCGGTAAATAACTGGAGACAATCCAACATGTCAGAAACTATTGAACAACTGTTGACCCCACGCTTTGTAGACGTAACTACCGAAGATGGTACGCGCTCAAAGGTGGTGATCGAACCGCTAGAACGTGGTTTCGGTTATACGCTAGGTAATGCCTTGCGCCGCATTTTGCTGTCATGCATTCCTGGCGCCGCTATTACAGATGTGAAGATTGATGGCGTATTGCACGAGTATTCTTCTATCGAAGGCGTACAAGAAGACGTGATCGATATTCTGTTGAACCTTAAAGGCGTAGCCGTTAAGAAAGAGTTCGACGAGTCGGTTACCCTCACACTGAGCGCTAACGGCGAAGGCGTATTAAGAGCTGGCGATATCCAAACTGTTTCGGATGTTGAGATTTCAAACCCGGATCATATAATCGCTCACTTGTCGAAGGATGCTAAGTTCCACGCTGAATTGACGGTCCGTAGCGGTCGTGGTTACCAACTTTCGGAGTCTCGTAAGAGTGATACTGAAGATAAAGAAATTGGTTTGATGCAGCTTGATGCTACCTATAGTCCAGTATTGAAAGTGTCTTATTCAGTTGATGATGCTCGTGTTGAGCAGCGTACAGACTTAGATAAATTGACGTTGAAGATTGAAACCAACGGTACGATCGACCCTGAAGATGCTATCCGTAAAGCAGCGACAGCGCTGAGTCAACAAATTCAAGTTTTTGTTAATTTGGAAGAAATTGCCGCTGTTACTCAAGAAGAAAAAGAACCTGAAGTAGATCCGGTATTGCTTCGTCCAGTAGACGAATTAGAGCTTACGGTT
>JAESTB010000179.1 GCA_016763815.1 Arenicella sp. | reverse complement strand
GTTCCGGTTTGCCATGTATCGTGAATTCGGCACATATCTTGAGTAGAAAGTTCGTGTTTAAACAATTCAATATAGGCGTCAGTTCGCTCACTCTTGGATGAACCCAGCGCTAAGTAGATATCGTGATAGGTTAAAAGTTCAATCGTCTTCGCACCGCCATTTTGACAAAAGCTTGACCAACGATAGAGGTTTGGTGCTACAACCATACAAGCCCTTACAGGGTTAAGTTCGATATACTTCATTACTTTTAGAAAGTAACTATCCTCTTGCACTAGGCTGGCTTTATATCTTCCTTCCCAAAGCGAACCGCTTCGACCATATTTACGGTTGATGTAAGGCACATACCGTCGGCCAATATATTGCATGAATAGACTTGGGGCATTCGGATTGCTGGGTGTAATCAAAAAATGCACATGATTTGTCATCAATACAAATGCGTGAACCGAGACGCTATATTTTCGTGCAGACTCTTTCACATAATGAAGATAGCTTATGTAATCTTGACGATCAAAAAAGACTGGCTTACGACAATGGCCACGCTGAACAATATGGACCGGCACATCAGGTAGATAAAACCTTGGTTTCCTTGGCATAGAACCCTCCTTGATTCTCTATTTGTGATGGTATCACATCATGAATGCACTGCAAAAAGCGCTTTGACCCCTTAAATTGGACCCCTTAAATTGCTTATTGATTTAGAGGAATGCGTAGAGTATGCTCATAAATTCAGAATTTACATGACATAAGTCTATTTACTTTAGCCCAAACCGAGTACGAAGCCTATCTAATGTGTTAACTAATGCTCATTGGCACAACGAAGGAATGTTTTTATATTTAACCTCGGTTTAGTTTTAGGCGGAGGCGCAAATTTAAGCGCCAAACCTGATGTATGTCTATTCATTCAAGTAGTCCAAGTAGTCAGACACAGATTAAGATGTATTTTTCGCAGGATTCTCTGTTAGGTGAAAATTCGAGTCGCTATTTTTCGACGCATAATCTTTTGCTTTATATGAAATAAAAAACACCGATGTTTTGTGTTCCAGTCAGCATATTTTTTTGTAATTAGAGTGGGCAACCCGTAATCAATAAGTACGCATAAGGTACAGTAATGAAAAAACTTATAAGTAAATCTTTTGTAGCGTTTTCTATCCTCTTCTCTTCTTTAGCAATCGGTCACAGCGCAATGTATCCGGATACATTCAAATATGATGACACTAATGAAGGGCCGCCAGCGCTTATGCAACAAGGTCTTGCTCAAGGGGATCTTAGTGCCTCGGCATCAGCAACATGCTCCAACGGCAGTGCAAACGGCTACCCTTGTAATAAAGTAGATTTTCAATCGTTCCTAGCGAAGAATAACATGGGCGGTGGCTCAGCAGATCTAAATGATATATGGGGTTGGACCGACCCCGTCACAGGACGGGAGTTTGCGATTGTGGGCCGAGTCAATGGCACTTCATTTGTTGATGTCACTAACGCCGCAAACCCTATATTTGTAGGTTTTTTGCCATCCCATAACGGCGGCAGCGACTCATGGCGGGATATAAAAGTCTATAACGATCATGCGTTTATCGTCGCAGATGGAGGGGGTAACTCTACCCACGGTATGCAGGTCTTTGATTTAAACACATTAAGTAATACTCCCCCCGGCTCAACGCTAAGTGAAACTGAACATTTAGGTGGGTTCGGCGCGGCTCACAATATTGCGATTAATGAAGATACCGGTTACGCATTTATTGTTGGCAGCAACCAGTGCAGTGGCGGTTTGTATATGGTCGATATTTCGAATCCGAGATCGCCCTCTTTTGCCGGGTGCTTTTCATCCGATGGCTACACCCACGATGCACAGTGTGTTGTTTATGCTGGGCCTGACGCTACTTATGTCGGTAGAGAGATATGTGTCGGATACAACGAGGATACTATCACTATCGTCGACGTAACCAATAAATCTAATCCTGTACAAGTTGCTCGCCGGGGCTATAGCGGTTCTCGTTACACCCATCAAGGCTGGTTTCTAAATGATAATCACGAATTGCTTATCATGAATGATGAGCTTGATGAGC
The DNA here is from genome assembly GCA_016763815.1 of Arenicella sp. Taxonomy (GTDB): domain Bacteria; phylum Pseudomonadota; class Gammaproteobacteria; order Arenicellales; family Arenicellaceae; genus Arenicella. The sequence goes on along the minus strand of JAESTB010000179.1, from coordinate 4,203 downwards.
AGCAGAATGGAGTTAATACTACTTCCTATATTTGGGATGTGTCCGATCTAGATAACCCTTTTGAAATGGGTCGTTACTTTGGGCCAACACCTGCAATCGATCACAACTTATACACCAAAGACGGGTTTATCTTCGAAACCAACTACCGAGCGGGTTTGCGAATACTTGAAACCGACAGTATTGCCGCGGGTAATCTTGAGGAAGTTGCTTTTTTCGACACGATTCCAGGCTCTGACTCCGCGCAGTTCTCAGGCACATGGAGCAGTTACATCTATTTTGAGAGCGGTAACATTATATTAAGCGATATCGGTAATGGACTTTTTGTGGTTAAGCCTGACTGGGACGCGATTAACGGCACCCCTCCGCCTGGAGATTGTTTCTATCAATCCAATTTCGAATCCAATAGCGACGGTTGGACAACCGGCAATAATAGCTGTTCCACCGGTACGTTTGTTCAAGGTACACCAACCGAAACCACGTCTGGCGGCACGATACTTCAGGTCGCGGGCGCAGCTCAGGGCAACGGCGCTTGGTACACCGCTCCCAACTCAGCATTGGGCACGAACGATGTCGATGGCGGTACCTGTGAAACGTTATCGCCTGTGGTCAACGCAAGCAGTGCAACCAATGCTGAGGTTTCATTGTCGTATTTCCTCGGTCAACGAGACGCGGGAGATGATGCTAATGATAGATTCTCCATTGAAATATTGAACAACGGCAACGTGGTTGACACTCTTGTCTCTATCGGCGACGTGCTGAGCAATGCGGCATGGACTGACGCATCCACTACGATTGCAAACCCTGGTTCAATTCAAGTCCGTGTGAGAGCCAGCGACGGTTCTGGCCCCGGGGATATCATTGAAGCAGGTATTGACCAAGTTTTGATTTGCCCTAAGGATACGACCACGCCTCCTACATGTACGGTACAAGAAGGATTTGAATCTGGTACAGGAGGATGGAGTAATTCGTCCGCATCTAGCTGTTCGACCGGAAGCTATGTCAGCGGCACGCCATCTGAACAGAACAACGGCGGTGTCACAACCCAGGTCGGCGGAGCTAACTCTGGAAGCAACGCTTACTTTACTGCGACCAACACGAGCGCTGGGTCAAACGACGTTGATGGTGGTAACTGTATTGCAAATTCGCCAAACTATAGCGTAGCGTCCAACTCTACTCTCTCTATTGCCTACTTCCATGGCCAGAGAGATGCTGGGGATTACGCTTCAGACTTTTTCAACCTTGAATTATCTACTGACGGCGGCAACAACTTCACTTCGATCGCCTCAGCAGGTGACACCAATGTTAATGCCGTGTGGGCTACCGCCAATGCTCAGATTCCGGCCGGTTCCAATGTCGTACTAAGGGTTCAATGCTCTGACGGTGCTGGCCAAGGTGATTTGGTTGAGTGTGGTATCGATGACGTTAATATCTGTCCGAACTGATCGTTGAGTCTTCGGGCCCTAATTCGGGCCTAAGTCACCGGTCCGAAGATTTTTTAAACTGATTCTATTCAACGTAAATCCACTTTTAAATGAGCCTCCTTACCTGGTTGGGGCGGCTTATTCCAGTTTAACAAGTGAACAGCAGAGATACCTGTCCAGCAAGATAACTTAGAGTTATCACACTAAGACAAAATCCCATATGACTTGCAACGCTACTCAATATCGTGCCCACTGGTTGGTACTAGTGCTTTTATTGTTATTCCAACATAGTGTGGCTAACGCACAACCAGAGGTAAAAGATTCATCAGCTCTCTTTGACAAAGCAGTCGACCAGTTAGAGAAATCCAACCAAAGCGAAGCTCGTTCGATGCAAACCATCGTTAGCGCGAATGCGCTACGCAAACGAATTAACAAACTTCGCGCTAGCATCCGTAATACCTCTGACCCAGGGCAGAAGACGGCCCTGCTAAACGAGGCGAATACGCTTACATCCAAACTTCGCCAGCACCAAGGTGATGGAAGTAAGCTACGACAACAAACTAAACATCAGCTAAAGGAGTCCCTCGAGTTATTTGAGCAAGGTATTGTTGAACAGTGGCCTGGTCAAGTAAGAAACAGATCTCCTATATTGATGGATGATCGCACTACTCTATTCTTTTCCCATAATACTAAATTTCGTAGCGTGCACCCCAGCATGCTCAATCGAATGGGAACACCAACAGACAATATCGACCAAAACAACATTAAAAAGGATATGTCTATTTTGGTGCCTGCCCTAGCCGAACAGAACGCGCCGCAGAACCTCGACATTAGCTCTTTTCAGCTGTCGCGAGAACAACGTTTTTTTGCGCATATAGAATTCAAACCGAGCAACGGAGACAACTCTCTATTTGTTCCTGCAAACACTATTCATAAGTGGGTGTTATTTCTTAGTGACTTATCGGGCGAGCCCGTATCAGATGCAAATATAGAAATCGTTGGTCATATGCCCGGTCACGTACACGGGCTACCGACTCAGCCGCGAGTCACCAAACAATTATCGCCAGGTGTTTATTTGGTTGAAGGTTTGAAATTTCAGATGAAGGGCTGGTGGGTGATGCAATTCAACATAGTCAACAATTTGAGCGTCAATATTGACTCCATAACATTCAATCTCGTATTGTAATGATAAAAAAACTTAAACTCGATTCCGCCAAGAAAAACAAACGGATATTACGTCAAGCTCTTGTGTTCTTCTCGATTATGGTTGGAATATGGATTACCGACTCTAGCAGCAATGCAGAAACGGAGGTTCAGATTGACTATGAATTTACACCCGCAGATATTGCGTTTTTAAGTACGTTTTCACTCGACGCACTCCCCCCTTTACCCGTTTCTGCAGGGAATAAATACGCAGATAGTGTTGATGCAGCGAAGTTGGGTCAGCAGCTATTCTTTGATAAGCGGCTTAGTCACAACCGGAAAATATCTTGCGCAAGCTGCCACCAGCCACATTTATTTTTTACTGACGGGCGTGCGAAAGCAAAAGCGCTAGGGATCTCACAACGAAGTACCCCTACCTTGTTGGGTGCAGCATGGAGCCCATGGCAATATTGGGATGGGCGCAAGGATAGTCTTTGGGCTCAAGCTCTTGGGCCGATAGAGCATCCTGATGAAATGGGCATCAGTAGAACCGCCTTAGCGAAAAAAATCATCAAGTACTATCCAGACCAATACCAAGCTATCTTTGGGAACTTAGACAACACAAAACCTATTCGTCGAGCATCGAAGAAAGCTACACCCCTTGGCAACAAGAGATCAATAAAGGAATGGAATAAACTCATACCTGATACGCAGGATCAAATTACTCGCATTTTTGCCAATACTGGCAAAGCCCTCATGGCATATCAGCGTATGTTAAAAACGCCGCACTCGCGCTTTGATAGTTTTATTCATGCGCTACAACAGGGGGATGAAGTGCAATACCGCCAACAGTTTAGCGTCGATGAAGTGCGAGGCATGAGATTGTTTATGGGTAAAGCGAACTGCGCTAGCTGCCATAACGGCCCGTTATTTACCAACTTTGAATTTCATAACATTGGCGCGCCTGAGGCAGACGAAAGTAATGTTGACCTGGGCCGTTATAGTGGCGTGACAAATTTAATTCAGGATGAGTTTACCTGCTTATCCAAGTGGAGTGATGCTGATCAGAGCCAATGCGAAGAAATGACGTTCCTCAAACGCAGTGGGCCAGAGTTGGTGGGCGCATTTAAGACCCCTACACTGCGTAACATCAGTGTCACTTCACCTTATATGCAATCGGGTCAATTCCCGACCTTGCGCAAAGTCATCGAACATTATAACCGGCCAGTCCCACCCTATTATGATCGTGAACAACATCCAAACCGGCCCCATTTCGACATTCTACCGTTGAAATTAAGTGAGGAAGAGATTCAACAATTACTGGCATTTTTGAATACGCTAACATCAGAATATCCTGAGCAAGATATATGGTGGAGAAGCTCTATTAAGGAACGCCGTCATTAGTCGGGGTAGCAAAACAGGATGTCAGGACTTGAATTTGAATAGCAATGGAAGGAATAAGACTCGATTGAAACTTGAATTATGGTTTGCAGGAGGATGTGGCCGATGAATTTAAACGCTATGCGGATTTCGATGAGTTACAAGAGCAAAAGATAGACCTTATTGCTGCGCAGCTTGAAACAGCTTGGACACCCATCGAAAGATACTTTGGTTTGTAGATAGTGACAAGTCAGAAGTG
>JAESTB010000178.1 GCA_016763815.1 Arenicella sp. | reverse complement strand
GTAGCGGCTAAGGTTTTACCCCAGCGCTTAGCGGCTTGAGGTGCCTTCCATCTCAGCTCACCAACCGGTGGTTGCGCGTAAGGTATGCCTACCCAGGCAAAGGTATTGTAAGAATCCGCAAAGCCAACAACCTTACCATCATTGGTAGTGACCTCACTATTGGTATCGACAATACGCTTTTCGGTATGGTAGAGCCCCGCCACACTGGATTCGAACAATTGAGGTGATTTATTTATTGCCATGTAGGCAAAACCAGATAACGCAACTACGACAATCACGGCCACAAGCCCTAGGAATATCTTCTTTAACATTTCATTCTCTTTTTATAATTATATTTCTTCGTGTGCTTTTCCATTCGTTTTGTTATTAAATAGTGCAGCGAACTTTTAAGGTCGCGTTCAACTAGCCCGACTCAATAGCGTTCGCCTTTGCTTTAGCCAGTTTCTCTCGTGCTTGGTTAAAATTTTAACCGCGGAAAATACCGATAACGAATGGTCGGCCTGCCCTGTTCGAGCAATTGACAATAGCTGGGCGTAATACCAATATTGAACGGCGAATGAGGCAACCGTTCTAATCAGCGACACTTTCTGAATAAAGCCAGCCCAATTTGGTAATAACTGAATGGTTTTCTCGTAACGCTGTAACTCGGCGGTGCCAGATAACAATTGACTAGGTGCATCGGTATCGACACACATACGCCTACCCAGCCCAATCATATCAGCCGCGCCGCCGTCGAGCGCGTCTCGCATTACCTTGAGTTGGCGAAAACCGCCAGTGACCATTAGCGGAATCGACACCTCTGACTGCATTGCCAATGCAAAATCAACGAAATAAGCCTCTCGCATTAGGCTAGACTCAGCCACATTCTGAGGTTCTGTCTCTTCAATACCCTCTAAACCAAGCAGTTTTGGTTGCTCATAAGTACCACCCGATATCTCTATTAAATCTACTCCAGCCTGTTGCAGCCATTTAGCCACAAGCATACTGTCTTCAAAGGCAAAGCCTCCTTTTTGAAAATCAGCACTATTTAGCTTAACCGCGACCGGGAACTCCGCACCAACCTCGGCACGTACCTGAACAACTACGTCAAGTAATAACCTAGCTCGATTCTCTAAGCTACCGCCATAGTTATCGTTTCTTTGGTTTGACCTTGGGCTGAGAAACTGCGAAATTAGATATCCGTGTGCAGCATGAACCTGAACACCCGTAAAGCCGGCACTTTTGACCACACGAGCGCATCTTACAAAGCCCTCTATTACCGCATCAATATCAGCTTGAGTCATTTCAACTGGCTGACCAAACTGCCCACCAGGTAACCCAAGCTTGACACTTGATGGTGCTTTTGGTCGCGGATTCACGGCCTTTTGAGTTTGCCGGCCAGAATGGCTGATTTGCGCCCAAAATTGATTTCCATTACGGGTTGCCGCATTCGACCAATTTCGCAGTGCCGCACTCATTTCCGGGCGTGGCTCTTTATCGATAATTACGTTCCCAGGGCGTTCTAAATGATCGCCGTCAATTAGAATATTGCCTGATATCAACAAACCAGCACCGCCGTCAGACCAGATTCCATATAGATTGGTTAAATCGCTATTCGGCTCGCCGTTAGGCTCTGCTAAGCCCTCAGTCATTGCCGCTTTGGCCAACCTGTTAGGTATTTCAACACCACACGGCAACGTCAATGGATTGGAAAGTTCTATGTTCATAGCTCTAATTTTATTGTTGGTTTAGTTAGCATGTTTGATCAGCGCAAGGGATAGATCGCGGTCGGTTTACGCTTGAAAGGAAACCTTCCGAGCATCTTCCCAACGTGGTACTATTTTTGTACTAAGTTATAATCATAACAAGGTATGGGTTGTATAAGCGTATTCAAATTTAAGCCTTGAGTACACTATCAAATACAACTGAGTGAGCAAACACAACTGAATGAGATAGTTGGCAAAAACTGGATACAGCTTGATTCCCTAGAATGACGCAGGGTATCGTTATTCCGTATTACTAATTGAAGTTTGGGGCTAGAATTGGCCGGCAACGGCACTGTCCATCCAAGTCCATTGCGGTCGTACCTTAGCCCTAAAACGTTAGCTTATGTAGAGGAAGTCAAGCTCGGTCGAATAATATACAAAATATAGAAATTGAATGGAGCGCTTGTTTGACTCTGGCATTGGTCTGCCTATTGCCACTGCTATTGGGCTGATCGACGCTTCGACAACAATCGAATATAACAGGATTACCCATTGGAAACTTTAACCCTGCTGGTCAAATGGTTGTCAGACAATGAGTCTGCGCTATCAGCATTGGCGGCTATCGCCGTTATCGCAGGTATTATGTACGGAGCGCTACGTTATGTGCTTACCCCGCTACTCAAACGAGCGACCAACAACAGCCAACCGAGCGCTGTTTTGGAACCGCTTAAAGAAATTGTGTCCGGCGATACGCCTATCCGTAATGCACCAATGCCGAGCAACGATAGAAATTTCTCAATCGCGGTAATGCTTTTCGACTCCTTATCGAGCAATCCAGACGACCAGTTTATCGCCGCCGGTATAACCTCGGAGATTATCGTTCACGTTACAACGGTGCCAACCATTCGGGTTAGTTCTCGTTTATCTTCCTATCGCGCACATACCAGTGGTAACAGCTTTAAGGAGATGGCTGAGCAACTTAATGCCAAGTTCGTCTTATCAGGCAACCTTCAGCGCGTTGGCGAGCGCATTCAAGTAACCGCGGAACTCACCGACATTGATAGCGAAACAGAAATTTGGGCGCGAACCTACAAACGCGATATCGAAGACGTTTTTGAAGTACAACACGACATAGCACGATGTATTGTCGGCACCGTGCTGGGTGAAGTGAAGTTTGCCCAGACAGCGTTCGCAGAAGAGATCCCTTATCACCAGCTAGACTCCTGGGGATTGGTACAAAAAGCATATCATTTTTGGCTAACGGCTTTCTCGCAAAAAGGAGTTGAAGAAGCCAGTAGCTACCTTCGACAAGCGATTAAAATCTCACCCGATTACGCCCGCGCTCATGCAGCCTTAGCAATGCTGCGCGTGCAACAGTTAATAGCCGGCACCAGTAGCGACTACGGCCAATGCATGAAAGAAGCTAGGCGACATATTGAAAAGGCCTACCAATTAGCGCCGTCGGATATCGAGGTATTGGAAAATGCCGGTGTTGCGTGGCTGCACCTTGGTGAAGGTCGGCGTGCAACTTTGGCGCTTCGCAGTGCGATCAAGATTGCACCGTTAAACTTAATCGCCAGAGGTT
>JAESTB010000177.1 GCA_016763815.1 Arenicella sp. | reverse complement strand
TCTGACTTCTTCGAAAATTTCCTGTACCTAGTTCCTGTCCAAGAAACAACCAACGACTGGTTCATCCGCTCTCAGGGTTTCACTATGTTGCACAGCTCAGTTGCCCTAAGCGTAAAGCGAACAGTAGATATAATTGGCTCTATTGGACTGTTAATTGTGACGCTCCCAATAACCATTGCGACGGCACTGTTAACAAAATTAGTATCCCGTGGTCCGGTTTTTTTCTCTCAGACCCGAGTCGGAATGCAAGGCAAAACCTTCACAATATATAAGTTTCGCACAATGCACTTAGGCGCCGAAAAATCGGGCGCTCAATGGGCGAGTAATAATGATGATCGCATCATTCCCCTTGGTGATTTTTTTCGAAAAACGCGTATAGATGAACTGCCTCAATGCTGGAACATTTTACGCGGTGAGATGAGTATTGTCGGCCCCCGTCCAGAACGACCAGAATTTACTAAGTCATTGTCTAAAGATATTCCATACTACGACCTTCGTCATGTTGTAAAGCCGGGTCTGACGGGATGGGCTCAAGTTAGCTACCCATACGGAGCATCTACCGAAGACGCACTAAGAAAACTACAATATGACCTGTACTATATTAAAAATTACTCGCTATTATTAGATCTAAACATTCTGCTTAGAACCGTGTCATTAACCGTCAGACGCGGAGGTCGGTGAACGATCGTTTATCTCGTATAAATTTAAAAACTCTCCCTCATACTTTAATTTCGAAACTCGTACGATATTTTCCATCAAGAGCGCTCTACGATGCCAAAGGCAATCTAGACGTAAGTTTTTGTTGTTGCTATCTTTATTCACTAACACGTATTTGAATTGCGGTTGCTCACGTGAAGCGCTGTTGCGCTGCTCTACATCAATAAACTTGTTAAATGCCAAAAATACATCTTGCTGATGGAGGTTACAGGCTGTTCGTCGATTGAGTAGCTTCCGCCAGCTCGACGAATATTCTCGCCCTTGATGCCGATGCACATTCCTAACATATACAGGCAAACTTGCCGCGGCATAATAGCTTGTTGCTAGATCACTCAAAACAATGCGACCAGGTTCAATTAAATCGCGAATCCGATTCATATCATCCTCATACCTAAAAGGGCCTTCGTAAAAAACAAAGCGTTGACCGAAAAAAAGGCTCCAATTTCGTTGCGCCGAATTATTCTCACGCTTAAGTTGAATCAGATCTTTATCAAAATGAGGTCTTGCATCGTATACCAATAGGGCTAACACAGCGGCCAGAGCAAAAAAAACCAATAATCGTTTTTGAATAATCCTCATGCCCTCGGATCCGCCAGCGTTTTTCTAAACTCATTCAGCGTGACTAGAGCAAACGCCCATACAATCGGATGAAAAACCATCAACGATATCCGCCAAGTCGAATGATAATTGAGCACCCCCTGAAGCCAATGATAGAGGTATGGTGATGCGCAAAACAACATCGCCACACATCCGGTTCCAGCAGTGAGAATCGACAGCCGATTCGGTTTAACGATAAGCAACACAACGGCCACTATTACCGATAACACACCAGAATAGAGCAAGCCACTGCGCAACTGTAGGTGCCAGCTTGGAATTTTCAACTCGTCACCAAAATACCCAATCGCAACCGCCGAACTTTCATAGAATTGCCCCGCCTGTAGAGCAAACTCAGGAACAAATAACGAGTAAAGATGGGTGTAATTCACCGAGCCAAAAATCAAGGCAAGCAGCACCAGCCAAATACAAACTAAAACCATTTTCGATTTGAATCGAATGTCGAGTAAAAGCAATATTACTGACAAGACAACAGGTAATAAATTCGCCAGCAATTGATCACTTAGACCAGTTTTAAGATAGCGATGATTTACCGCAAACCATACCCCAAAAATGGCGATTAGGATTAATATTGCTCGGTAACAATAGAGTAATAAAAAATGATCTCTTGCTATTATGTATTGACTACCTGTTGACAGAGAACGGCTTAAAGAAGCCGCAATTAGATAGCTAAACCAAGCGACAACAAACCATACAATCTCGGCTTTATGGGTGAAAAAAATAATAACACTAAGAAATAAAAGCGTAATTAGCTTACTCCCTGAGGTCGAAATAAGCTGCGACACAGCCTGTCTTAGGGTCGCCTTTTCGGGCGGCAAACCATCCAAAAACAAGGCAAATACATAAAACATGGCATACCACGCGGTATAGGCGATATGTGATGGCCATGCAGAAACCCTCAAATAAGACACTCCAACACCAGGCAATACAACAAACAACATCGCCGCAAGCACCCCTGTGGTCTTATTTTTACTGATGCCGTAGGCGAATAAGTAAAACGCCATTACTTTGAATACTGCAACCCAAGCGGTAAGAGAGTTCCAAAAAACCGCAATCGAAATTCCCGATAATTGATTAGCCAGCGCCAAATTTCCATGCCAAAGGGGCGGGTAATAACGCGTAGGCAAACCAATTAAATGGCCCACCGCTGGGCTATATGTACCCTCTAGTGCAATCTTATTTGCGAGTGACATATGCCACCAAGAATCAGACACTTTATCGATCAGGCCACCGTTATAAAACAACACAACGAACACAAACAGATATAAAACAAAACGTGCTATATTTATTTCAAAGCGAAAAGCGTGATAAGCATTTAATTTAACAATAAAGGCGTAGACCAACGCCGCTTGCCCGAAGCCTATTAAGCCAAGGGGCCACTTGGCTAATGAGAAATCGAGCGACAGCGAATTTAGTAGCAGTAAGATCAGACCATTTAGACCTAAAGAGATAAAAAAACCACTCAAAACTTGAGCTTCCAATGGCTGAGTAAACGATCTAAATGATTCAAACTTTGATCTAAGTAACCATGTCAGCATTAGCCCATTAGCGATGAACAGACACCCAATCCAGAGGTGCGATACTGCGTTAAAATAAATCGGCATTACAAGGAATAATATTGCTTATACCAATTAGCAAATTTTTCAACACCTTGATCAACTGACACTGAAGGTTGATAATCAAAATCTTTCTTTAGTTGATCAGTGTTAGCCATCGTTCTAGGCACATCACCATCTTGCATCGGCAGCATATTAATCTTCGCCTCGACGCCAAAGTGCTGGCTCATACAATCAATAAATTCCATCAGTTGAACTTGCTCACCACGGCCAATATTGTAGACCTTATACGCTTCAGCACTATTAGAACTCTCAGCAATCTTGATGACCCCGTCAGTTATGTCGTCAATGTAGGTAAAGTCGCGAATCATATTTCCATTGTTGTAGACTGGGATCACATCCCCCTTAAGCATGCGCGAGGCGAATCGAAACGGTGCCATGTCTGGCCGTCCCCATGGCCCATAAACAGTGAAAAACCGAAGGCCGGTGCAGCGAATTCCATATAAATGTGCATAGCTGTGGGCCATTAATTCGTTGGCTTTTTTAGTCGCAGCATAAAGCGATACTGGGTTGTCGACCCGATCCGACTCGGTAAACGGGAAGTTCTTATTTGCGCCGTAGACCGAACTCGATGAGGCGTATATCAGGTGGCCTACTTTGGATTGCCTACAGCCTTCCAGCACGTTTCCAAAGCCGACTAGATTTGAGTCTATATAAGACTGTGGATTCTCTATTGAATAGCGAACCCCTGCCTGTGCAGCCATATTAGCCACTACGTCAAATTGATGATCTTCGAATAGGCCGGCCACTGCGGATCTATCGACAATATCCAGTTCTAAGCTAGAAAAGCTCGACGCATGCGGGTGTTTGCTAATCTCAGCTAGGCGCGCCTGTTTCAGCGAAACATCGTAATAATCATTAAGATTATCGATACCCACTACAGAATGTCCCTGACCCAGCAATTTTTGACTCAAGTCGGCTCCGATAAAGCCAGCTGCGCCAGTAACAAGTATGTGCATAAAAAATCAAGCCCGAGCAGCAAGCTGCCTTTAAGTAATTACAATCTTAAGCCTAGTATATAATACAATCGCATTCATATAACACGTCACCCTTTATTCTACCTTTTATTCTAATATGTGAAGCTGAGTACGCGAGCGAATAAACTGATTCAATACCGGCAAAACTAGATGAACGCATCCTTAAAAATAATATCGGCTCGATGGATAATTCCTGTTGTGCCTAGCAATACAGTGCTTGACCACCATGCGCTGATCATAGAAAACGGGGTGATCATAGACATATTGTCAACCGATGCCGCGCTGAAAAAATATCCAACAGCTGAGCATATAGATAAGAGCTCTCATGCGCTGATTCCCGGGTTAATAAATGCCCACACCCATGCGGCCATGAGCCTATTTAGAGGGATTGCCGACGATTTACCGCTAATGGAGTGGTTAGATGGCCATATTTGGCCCGCCGAAGCTAAATGGGTAAACGCCGACTTCATGCGAGATGGAGTCGAACTAGCGGTCGCCGAAATGTTATTGAGCGGAACCACGTGTTTTAACGACATGTATTTTCATTCGGACACTGTGGCCCGAACCGCTCAAGAAATGGGTATCCGAGCGTTTGTCGGCATGATCGTATTGGATTTTCCGAGCACATGGGCCAATGACGCAGACGAGTATATTGAGAAAGGCATGCAAGTGCATGATGAAGTCCGATCGTTATCGCGCGTCAATACGACCATGGCGCCACATGCACCCTACACAGTGTCAGACGGCCCCCTTGAAACTGTTAGAACCTACGCCGACGAACTCGATGTGCCTATTCATATGCACATTCATGAGACCGCCGAAGAAGTTAGCAATGCCGAACAGGCGCATGGGGCCAGACCCCTGGCTAGATTGCACGAGCTGGGTCTATTGACCCCTCGTATGATGGCAGTGCACATGACGCAGCTTACCGACGAAGAAATTGCTCTTACAGCAGAGCAAGGTATTCATGTGGTGCATTGCCCTGAATCAAACCTGAAATTGGCCAGCGGTCAGTGCCGCGTTGCGGACCTGTTGGCGGCCGGCACCAACGTTTGCCTTGGTACCGATAGCGCATCGAGTAACAACGACCTGGATATGCTTGGAGAGATGCGTACCGCCTGCTTACTAGCTAAAACTACCGCCAACGACGCACGAGCGCTACCCGCGTGGCAAGCGCTTGAGATGGCGACCATCAATGGTGCAAAGGCGCTAAACATGCAACATGAGATTGGCTCTTTGGAAGTTGGCAAGTCAGCGGATATCGTCG
>JAESTB010000176.1 GCA_016763815.1 Arenicella sp. | reverse complement strand
TTCGTCAACCGGCACCCGCTCTAAAATTAATGGGCCTTTTTGACCGCAACCGCTTGCCGCCGCAAGGGCGATGGCTACTAAGCTAGAGCGAAGCCAGGTGGTTAGATTTGTATTTGGGCTTTTTTTGGCCATTATGTTCGCAGTTATATTCATAGTGCCTCGTGTTTCGATATGCATTTTGGTTTAATTAGTTATAGCTTTAATCAGTTTTATGGGCGGGCTCACATCACCAGCTCAGCCTTTGTTTTGCCGCGTCGAGCGCTTCGCTGACACGTGCTGGCGCTGTGCCACCGAAGTGAGAGCGTGAATTGACTGAGCCTTCAAGCGTTAGCACATCATAAACGTCTTGTTTGATCATTGTGCCAAACGATTGCAACTCGGTAAGACTGAGGTCGGATAATGATTTTCCTTGTTCTATAGCGTAGCGCACCGTGCCGCCTACAATTTCATGTGCATCGCGGAACGGCACGTCTAACCTCACTAAGTATTCGGCTAAGTCGGTAGCCGTTGCATACCCTTTAAGTGCCGATTGATACATGATGTCGCGATTGAATGTAATGCTTGGGATCATCGCCGCGAAAACCTGTAGTGAGCGCGCGACGGTATCAACCGTATCGAAGATCGGCTCCTTATCTTCTTGGTTGTCTCGGTTATACGCCAACGGCTGCCCCTTCATGATCACTAGTAGCGCTTGTAGATTGCCTATTACTCGGCCACTCTTACCGCGCACGATCTCGGCGATATCGGGGTTTTTTTTCTGTGGCATGATGCTTGATCCAGCACAAAACGCATCACCGATATCGATAAACTTGTAGCTCTCAGATGCCCACAAAATAATCTCTTCACACATGCGCGATAGATGCATCATTATCACGCTTGAGGCGGCCGCGAACTCGATCAAAAAATCGCGGTCTGAGACCGAGTCGAGAGAATTGCGGCTTGGGCGGTCGAATTCCAATAACTCGCAGGTCATATCTCGGTCGAGTGGAAAGCTGGTGCCGGCTAAGGCGGCTGAGCCAAGAGGCATTACGTTAATGCGCTTACGGCAATCCTCTAACCTTTCGACATCTCGCTCTAGCATCTCGTTCCAAGCTAATAGATGATGAGCTAAGCTGATGGGTTGTGCCACTTGTAAATGCGTGAAGCCAGCAAGAATGGTTTTAACTTCGTTGCTTGCCGACGCTAATAAGTTTTCTTGAAGTGCCTTGATAAGCGCAATCACATCGTCGCTTGCTTGGCGCATATAAAGTCGAATGTCGGTGGCGACTTGATCATTCCTAGATCGCCCTGTGTGCAATTTCTTACCGGCTTCGCCAATCGCGTCAGTGAGGCGAGCTTCGATGTTCATGTGTACGTCTTCTAGCTGAGTTGACCACTCGAATTCACCGGCGTCGATCTGAGCGCGAATATCGAGCAAGCCGGTTTCGATGCTGTTGGCCTCTTGATCAGAAATCACCCCTATTTTAGCCAGCATTTTGCTGTGAGCAATCGAGCCCTGAATGTCTTGTTTATACAGTCGTGCATCAAAGCTGATTGACTCGGTGAATGCCTCTACTAGTTCATTGGTCGGTTCAGTAAAGCGACCACCCCAAGGCTTAGCGCTGGGGGCTTTTGAAAGAGTGGATTTTGCGCTGATGGAGTTTTTACTGCTTGCCATTTTGTGTAACCGGATTCGCTTAACTTTGCTATTAACTGAGGTGGGCATCAAGTTGGTCGGCAATTATAGCGTGAGGCTGTACATTTGTGCGAGCGAATGGCGAACATAAGAAAGCCATTTACAGAAAAATCCTCCGATAATTAAGAGCTTATGGTACAGTTCGATGCCTATATAAGACCACGTTTGTATTCAATGAAATCTATTCGTATCGCAACTCGCAATAGTCCACTTGCTCTGTGGCAAGCGAATTACGTTAAAGATCAGCTGCAAAAGGCGCATCGCGATTTGCAGGTTAAAGTTGTATCGATGACCACCAGAGGTGACCAACTGCTCGATCGAAGCTTAATTGCGGCCGGCGGCAAGGGCTTGTTTCTGAAAGAGCTAGAGGTGTCATTGCTGAATAATGACACCGATATTGCGGTGCATTCAATGAAGGATGTGCCGGTAGATTTACCTCGTGGCTTGGAAATTGCAGTGGTGTGTGGGCGTGAAGATGCTCGTGATGCGTTTGTTTCAAATGAGTATCAGAACTTATACGCGTTACCGCATGGGGCTAAGGTCGGCACCTCTAGTTTGCGCCGAGTTGCGCAATTAAAGAATGCGTTTCCGAGTCTTGAATTTATTGAGCTGCGCGGCAACGTTAACACCCGCCTAAGAAAGCTAGATAATGGTGACTATGATGCCATTATCCTTGCCGCTGCCGGTTTGATTCGCCTTGGTTTTCACGATCGTATTAAGCAGTACATCTCGCCCGAACTATGTTTGCCAGCCGTGGGGCAAGGTATTGTCGGCATTGAATGCCGTGATGATGACGATTTTACTAAATTGTTACTAGCACCGTTACACAGTAAGGAAAGTGCCCTTGTTTTAGCCGCCGAACGAGCCATGAATGCCGGTTTAGAGGGTGGCTGCCAGGTCCCTATAGCGGGGTACGCACAAATAGATAAAGGTAAAATTCGGATGCGCGGCATGGTCGGCGATCCTGACGGCAGCAATGTGTTGCGGTCCGAAACCATGAGCGCTAAGGTAAATGCCTCGACGGCTAAAGTGCTAGGTGAGCAAATCGCTCACGACCTGTTGTTGCAAGGCGCAGGTAATATTTTGGTAAGTGTTTACAACAAGCCAATGCAGTTGAAAAAGCTAAGTAAACCGATGGTTTTACTGACCCGTCAACATCGCTTTTTGGGAAATACCGCAGCGATATTGCAACGCTTAGATTTTCAGCCAACGCATGTACCAACGCTTTGCATTAAGCCAGACCATAGGCCTGAACTACTCGAAATTTTCAGCAATTTAAGCAACTTCACAGACATTTTATTTGTTTCACGCAATGCCGCTGAAGTCGGTATGTCAATGATTCAGCAGCAGGGAGGCATGCCTGATGGTATACGTGTAATGGCGGTCGGAAGCGAAACCGCCAAGGAGTTGTTTCGCTTTGGGGTTAATGCCATGTTTCCAAGTGAAGGCAATGGCGCTGAGGCGTTGTTGAATGTCAGCCAGCTGACTGAAATGGATCATCGTAAGGTTCTTGTAGTTCGAGGCGAACATGGTTTGTCTTGGCCTTTGGAAGAAATGCGTAAGCGTGGGGCCAGTGTCGACGAAGCAAATTGTTACCAGCAAACTTTGCCAAAGGAGAGCTCTTCGCAATTATTGGAGGCGCTAGAGCAGAACGATCAGCTTGAAGGCGTTTTTGTGCATAGTTCGCAATCGTTGCGCAACTTGCTGCTCATCTCTGGTGATAAGCGTAAGCAGGTCACGCAAGCGACGCTAGTTGCGGGTAGTCAATGTATTGCCGAAACGGCAAGGTCGCTGGGCTGGTTAGGCGAAATTCGGGTTGCCGAGTCGCCGTCTAATAAGCACATGATGATTGCGTTTTCGACTAGTGAAGCAACTTCGACTTAGACAGTGACCCTAGTATGGTGGCAGTATGGCGAGGAGTGACAATTTTGTGCATAACTGTCGATTCATCTCGGCGCCTGCTATGTTAATCTTAAAGTCGGCTGGGGAGAGGCGCTAAACCCGATTTGACGCAGCCGTTAGGCGGTTGCGCTACTGCTCGAACTCCAACGGACTAAATAATTGACCAGTGAATTAGGCTAGCTTACTAGAGGCGGCTTGAATTCGATTATATCAACACGAGTTATCTATCATGACCGAAATTGAAAAACCAAACGAATCTGAAGAAGTGACCCCGACAAAGGTAGCCGCGAGTCCTACGGCCGGCGGTGCCGCTGATGCCCAGCCGCCTGTAGTCGTCAAAAGTGCGGGCAAAGGTCTGGCCTTTGTCGCTATTCTATTCTCAATTGCGGCGCTTGGCGTGACTGGCTTTAGTCTGTATAAGACCGAGATTGAAGGCCGCGATGATGATGCTAAGCTGGCTGTTAAAATCGCTGAAATCGGCGGCAATATCAGTCGTTTGGGTGATACTGTATCTCGCCTTCAACGCGCGCAGCGTAATGTTGTCTCTAAGGAGCAACTAACCACTCGTCTATTGCAATCGAGCAATTCAGTTGATCTACAGTTTCGAGATGTAAAGCAAAGCCAAAATGAGTTGTTAAGCGCGGTAACAAAGCTTAATAGTGATCTTAGTAGCGGTATTAACGACTTCGTTATTTCTGAAGTGTCTCAATTGTTGAAATTGGCTAATAACAGTGCCCTGTTTTCGAGCGATTCACGCTCGGCGATAAAAGCCTTGCAGCTGGCTGATATTCAATTGAAAGAAATGGCTGACCCTCGATATTCTATTGTTCGTCGTAAGATTAATGAAGAAATATCCTTACTTGAGAGTATCGAGCAAGTAGATATCGAGAGTGTTACTGTCAAGTTAAAGGGCTTGGCTGATCGAATTCCTTCGCTGAAATTAGAAAATGACGTTCCCGTGTTAGGTGACGTTGTTGTTAAAACCGAGCAAAAAGCGCAAGGTTTTAAAGCGCAGCTTAAAGAGATGTGGGCCGATATTGTTAACTACAATTCGGTTCAACGAATTGATCAAGCGCCTAAGCCATTGTTACTTCCTGAGCAACGTTATTTCTTGAACCAGAACATTCAGTTGCAGTTAGCTAAAGCCGAGTTAGGTTTAGTACAGAATCGAGCGTCGGTTTACCTCGCGAGCCTAGAGCTTGCAAGTGATTGGCTAAACGAGTATTTCGATTTAGGAGACGACGCTGTTACCGACGTATTGAGTCAGATTAATCAACTAAAAGCTATGTCGTTATCGACCGAGTTGCCGACAATTTCGGGCTCGTATAGCTTGTTGCAGAGCATTCGAGGCGGGCAATAGTTATGCGTCTTTTGCTACTCATTTTATTTGCTGCAATCGCTGGCTACAGCGCATTTTTGGTTGGCCAGATTGAACCTGGTAACTACGTTAAAATCTATGCTGGAGCGTATTTAATAGAGCTCAACCTCTTGAGCATCATACTGCTTGTTGTGGTGTCGGTTTTTACCCTTTACTTCATGATTCGATTGTTCCGCATTATCTGGAAAGCGCCAAAGTCTTTTTCATCTTGGCGCCTTCGTAGCAACAAAAAACGTGCTACTCAAGCACTTGGTGCTGGGTACTTATCGCTGATCAAGGGCGACTGGCGCAGCGCTGAAAAAAGCCTAACGACTAAATCAGACTCTAGCAGTATTCCTTATGTGAACTATTTGGCCGCAGCGCAAGCCGCCCAAGAGCAAGGCCGCATGACTCAGCGGGATGATTATTTAAACGCTGCGTTTAAAGCGGCGCCTAAAGAGCGCCTGGCAATTGGCTTGATTAAAGCGCGTCTGCATCAGTCTGCGGGTCAATATGAGCAAGCTGAGGCCACCTTGCTCGACATTCAAGATATCGGGCACAAGAATGCTCAATACACCGCTATGTTACTGCAAATTTATCAACATACGGGCCAATGGGCCAAGGCCAATGACTTGCTGGGTGCCGCGCGTAAGCAGTCTGCTTTACCCGATGAGATGTTAGATGACATCGCCGACCAAGCCTATTCGTCGACCTTAGCGGATGCCGATGATCTAATGGCTGCGTGGAATTTGTTACCGCGCAATCAGCGTAAACGTGTCGATAATATTTTGCTCTATGCTGCTGACTTGATTGACAATGGTGATGCTGCAGCCGCAGAGAAATTAATTCGAGCCACTTTAAAAAATCAGTGGAGTGAACAATTGGTTCGCCTTTACGGAGCGTTGAACACAAACAAGCCGATTAAGCTACTCCGTACCGTTGAAGGTTGGTTGATGGCAAGGCCGGAAAGTGCCGAACTGAATCTGGCGGCTGGCCAATTTTCTTTGCAACAGAATGATTTGGATAAAGCCAAAGAATATTTACAACGAGCGATTGAATTAGGGCAACTGCCCAAAGCCTATTCACTATTGGGTCAAGCGTATGAAGCCAGCAATGATAGTGGCAAAGCTCTACAGTTGTATCGTAGTGGCATGGCTAAGCTTGCCAATGTTAATGGAAGCCGACTAATCAGTGACGGCGATGTGGCAGCAAGCGAACTTCTGCCGATTGAGAGAACTTAACGGCCGACCAATGCGTCCTACATACTCTCTTAGCCTTAACCACTTGGTCAGACTCAGCGACCGCGATGCCAGAGCTTCCTGAAGTAGAAACCACGCTGCGAGGCATAGAGCCTTATGTCGATGGTCAAACTCTGACCAATGTGGTGGTTCGCAACGCATCGATGCGTTGGCCAATACCAACCTTAGAGTTAAAGGCCTTGATCGGTCAAAAGGTCAATCGACTCGAGCGTCGTGCTAAATATATTCTGATGCATACGGACAAGGGCTGTATTTTGCTGCATCTAGGCATGTCCGGCAGTTTAAAGGTGCTTGACGTGACCGAGGCGGCGACTAAGCATGATCATCTTGATCTCGAGTTTGGTGGGCACAAAGTAGTGCGGCTCAATGATCCTCGACGATTTGGTTGTTGCTTATTGATACGCGAGCCAGTTAATCAGCATAAGCTTCTAGCTAACCTGGGCCCTGAACCACTGAGCGATGCGTTTAATGCTGAACGTTTATTTAGCCTGTCGCGCGGAAAATCGCAGGCGATTAAAAGTTTTATCATGGACAATAAAGTGGTGGTTGGTGTCGGTAATATTTATGCTAGCGAGTCTCTTTTTAAAGCGTGTATTCGCCCAACTATTGCCGCAAAAAGGATATCTCGAGCGCGTTATCAAACGCTCTTTAATGAAATTATCGCCGTATTGTCTAAAGCGATTCAGGCCGGTGGCACTACCCTTAATGATTTTAC
>JAESTB010000175.1 GCA_016763815.1 Arenicella sp. | reverse complement strand
TGATGCTGACGCTTTTTCCGTTTGAAGAGACTTTTTACCAACAGCGTAATATACCGGTTAAGTATGTTGGTCACCCCTTAGCTAAAAAGGTCTTATCATGGACACTCAGCGATGATGCTCGTCAGGCTATAGATCTGCCTGAGAACAAAAGATTGATAGCGGTTCTGCCTGGCAGCCGCATGAGCGAAGTGTCACGATTGGCTCCTGTCATGTTGCAAGCGTGCTCTCAACTGGCAAAGCGATACCCCGATCTTGAATTTATTATTCCGGCTGCATCTGAAAAGCTACACACTTACCTAATTGAACAAGTGAACGATGCCGCGCCCCACGTTCGTGTTATAAGCGGCTATTCTCGAGATGTTTTGGCGCTGTCTCACATGGCCGTTCTCGCCTCCGGCACGGCGGCTCTTGAAGCGGCGTTATTCGCAAAACCTATGGTGGTGATGTACAAAGTGTCTCAATTCGAAGAGTGGTATGCCGCTCGTACTATGGAAGTTGAGCATTTTTCGATGCCAAATCATTTAACCAAACCACCTATTGTTACTGAGTTAATTCAAGATAGAGCAACGGCGGCTAACATGATGTCCGAAGTGTCAAAACTGTTAGACGATGAAAATGCCCACCAATCGATGAGCAATGTGTTGGCTGAATTAGCGCCAAGGCTTGCAGAAGAATCGGGCGAGCTTGCCTGTGATGCGATTGAAACATTGATAAACAATAGAGCTGAGAAGCAATTATGATGATTGCAGGCGTAGACGAAGTTGGCAGGGGGCCGCTGGCCGGCCCGGTAGTGACGGCCGCAGTTGTGCTTCCTAACGATTTTAATTTGCCGGGTCTGACTGATTCGAAAAAATTATCGGCAAAGAGACGTGAGATTTTAGCCATCGCCATAAAAGAGCAAGCCTTAGCGTGGTCAATGGGTGATGCATCGGTAGAAGAGATCGATGCCCTTAATATTTTACACGCGACCATGTTGGCAATGCAGCGGGCGGTCGCAGGGCTGTCGATCTCGGTTGACAAGGTTTTAGTTGACGGTAATCGCGCCCCTGATTTTGGTATCCCGGCTGAACCTATCATTGGCGGCGATGGCATTGAGCCTTCAATATCAGCGGCCTCTATTATTGCAAAAGTGGCGCGGGATCATTTGATGATCGCTTACGCTATTAGCTTTCCTAATTACGGCTTTGAGCGAAACAGCGGCTACCCTACCAAACAACACCGTGATGCGCTGAAACAATTTGGAGTTACGCCGATTCATCGGCGTAGCTTTGCGTCCGTCAGAAAAATACTGGAGATTGGTTAGTCAGCTCAAGTCAAGATGAATATTTTTGATTCTGTGCCGACAAAACTCTCCGCAGAAACTGTGATGGGTTTATAATTTACCGATGCCAAAAATTTTTGTCCATTTACACGTACACTCCGAATATTCACTGGTAAACGGCATGATCCGTTTGCCGGCGTTAATCGAGCAAACACGCACCAATCAGATGCCCGCGGTCGCCCTGACTGACATGGGTAACTTGTATGGCGCGGTCAAGTTTTTCAATAAATGCATGGCACAGGGCATTAAGCCGATAATTGGTGCCGAGGTCTATGTCGAAAACCCCGATAAGGTTACTCAGCCATATATCATGGTGTTATTGGTGCAAGACGAAGTTGGCTATGTGAATTTGTCTGAATTGTTATCGAGAGGCTTTCGCGAAGGTCAAGCTCAAGGTAAGCCAATTATTCAAAAAGATTGGTTAAACGGTAAAACTGACGGCCTGATTTGCCTCTCCGGTGGCATTCGAGGCGAGCTAGGCGGAGCTATCATGGCTAGCCGAGATGATTATAGTGAAGAGGTTATAAAACAGTATCAAGGACTGTTTCCAGATCGTTTTTTTATTGAAATTCAACGAGTTGGTCGTCCGCATGAGGAGGAGTATATAAGCCAAGCTGCGAAGCTTGCTGCTCAATTTCAAATTCCGTTAGTAGCCACCAACGACGCTCACTTTATGCGATCACCAGACTTTGATGCGCATGAAGTTAGGGTGTGTATTAACGAAGGCCGCGTGTTAAATGATAGCCGTCGCGTGGTGCATCATACTCGTGAGCAATATTATAAAAGCTCTCAAGAAATGATTGAGCTATTTGCTGATATTCCAAGTGCCATAGAAAATACTGTGTTAATCGCTCAGCGCTGTAATTTCGTGATTCGTATGGGCGAATATTTTCTACCCGACTTCCCAGTACCTGAAGGACAGACCATTGAGTCGCATTTGCGCAATGAGTCGTTCTCTGGTTTAGAGGTTGTGCTACTTCGACGATTTCCAGATGGGCCCACACCTGAAGTGCGTGTTGAGTATGAGGCGCGCATGGAGTTTGAGCTTAAGATTGTTTTTGAGATGGGCTTCCCAGGGTATTTCTTAATCGTTGCCGACTTTATTCAATGGGCCAAAGAAAATGATGTGCCAGTAGGCCCAGGCAGGGGGTCGGGCGCCGGATCACTGGTCGCTTACGCACTTAAAATTACCGATTTAGATCCGATAGAACATATTCTGCTGTTTGAGCGATTCCTTAATCCTGAGCGGGTATCAATGCCTGACTTCGACATCGATTTTTGCATTGAAGGGCGTGAGCGGGTAATCGACTATGTAGCTAAAAAATACGGTCGCAATAAAGTATCGCAGATTATCACGTATGGAACGATGGCGGCTAAGGGCGTGATTCGTGATGTTGGCCGAGTGATGGGTTTGTCGTACGGGCACGTGGATAGTATCGCCAAGCTAATACCGTTTGATCTCGGTATTACCTTGACTAAAGCGTTGGATCAAGAGCCTGAGTTGAAAGATCGCTACGACAACGAAGAAGAAATTACTGAGCTGATAGACATGGCTCTCAAATTAGAAGGCCTAGCACGGAACGTCGGTAAGCACGCTGGTGGCGTAGTTATTTCACCAACCGATCTAACTGATTTCACCCCGCTCTATTGTGAACATGGTAGTGATCAAATTGTCTCGCAGTACGATAAAGACGATTTGGAAACGGTTGGCTTGGTTAAGTTTGACTTTTTAGGCCTGAAAACACTCACTATTATCGATTGGGCGGTTAAAGCAATCAATGTGAAGCGCGCTCAACTTGGCGAAGGAAAGCTCGACATCACCCAATTGCCGCTTGATGATAAGCCTACTTACAACCTCTTGAAAGACGGGCAAACCACCGCCGTTTTTCAATTGGAATCGTCAGGTATGAAGGAGCTTATTAAGAACCTTAAGCCGGATCGGTTCGAAGATATCGTCGCCTTGGTAGCACTTTATCGTCCGGGGCCGCTTGGTGCCGGCATGGAGAAGGTTTACTGTGATCGTAAGCACGGTAAAGAGCCGACTAAATACGCCCACGAAATGCTCGAGCCAATCCTTAACAATACTCAGGGGATTATTCTTTACCAAGAGCAGGTAATGAATATTGCGCAAGTGATGGCCGGTTACTCACTTGGCGGAGCCGATATCTTACGCCGCGCGATGGGCAAGAAAAAACCTGAAGAAATGGCCAAGCAGCGCGCCATTTTTGAACAAGGCGCGAGTGAGCGAGACGTGCCACCTGAAGTCGCTAAAGAAGTATTCGATTTGATGGAATACTTTGCCGCTTACGGCTTCAACAAAAGTCACTCCGCTGCCTATGCTTTGATCGCCTATCAAACGGCCTGGCTCAAAGCACATTACCCATCCGAATTTATGGCGGCGTGTATGTCGGCCGATATGGAGAATACCGATAAGGTCGTGATATTGCTGAATGAGGCAGATCAAATGAGTCTAACGGTTCAGCACCCAGATATTAATCTATGCCAGTATCAGTTTGTTGCGACTGACAACAAACATATTGTCTACGGTCTTGGCGCGATCAAAGGTATAGGTCGACCGGTTATAGAGAACATTATCGAAGCTCGAGAGGCTGGCGGCCCGTTTAAAGATTTATATGATCTATGTGCACGTGTTGATGTTAAACGAGTAAATCGTCGTGCACTCGCAGCGTTAGTGAGAGCGGGAGCGCTTGACGAGCTTGGGGTTCATCGCGCCAGTCTAGTTGAGAGCATCGGGCTCGCCTTAGATGCGGCTAATCAACAAGCCAAAAGTGCGCTAGCGGGGCAGAACGATATGTTTGGTATTTCGGCCCCGGTAGAGACCGTGCAAACTTATCAGAATGTCCCCGAGTGGAAGAAAGAAGACTTGCTCGCCGCAGAAAAGGAGACATTGGGCTTATACCTTAGCGGGCATCCTATTGATATGTATATACAGGAGCTTGATCAGTTTACCTCGTGCCGTCTTATCGACATCGATGTGGGTCAGGGCAAGGGCAAGAAGTCAGTAACCTTGGCTGGCTTAGTTGTTGGTACTCGAACAATGAATACTAAATCTGGCTCTCGGATGGCATTTCTTACCTTAGATGATAAAACCGCACGCGTGGAGGTCGGCGTGTTCGGTGAGCTGTATGATCAACGTCGAGATGTGATACACAAAGACAAAGTTTTAGTTATAAAAGGCAAAGCGAGTCATAACTTTTTTAACGATGATATTCGCATTTCAGCTGATGAGCTGTTTGACATCGAGCAAGCTCGTGGGCACTTGGCTAGGCACATGCAAATTCAAATCAGCTCTGAACAGATAAAAGAGCACACGGTTACCAACCTTAAGAAAATACTTGCACCTAATGAGCACGGTCAGTGTGGTGTTGGCTTCGAATATCGTACGCCGCATGGTGTGTGTAAGTTGGACGTGGCGCATAGTTGGCGAATCGTGCCGAATAAATTAATGCTTGAACAACTCGAGTCTATTGTTGGGCAGCCAAATATTAGGTTGATTTATTAGTGCTGTGTAAGCCAACTTATTAGGAAATGTTTCTAAGTGTTTGCTCTTTAACTGTTTTTTAATTTAATGCTATAATTCTATATGCTTTAAAATCCGTCTGTGTTAGGCGTGTCGTCTATTGTATTGTTAATGCGATAATAATCGTTGAACTTAACGTTTAGGCGAGGTAAGGCAGAAGGCGAAGCGAGCCCCAAATTAGTACGCTTCTTGCCAACGTCGAAATAATAAGAATTTATAGCGGCAAATCGAGTTACCCAAGTTGTTTTATAAGACTTATGGCTATTTATTCTGGCTTATGGCTATTTATGCTTAGCTCAAGGCTATTTAATATTAGCTCAAGGCTGTTTAACATCCGCTCAAGGTTGAATAAGTTCAATAGTTTTACCCGGCATGCAGGCAACCTACCCATGCTGTTGATGCTAAAAAACAAACATTTATATAAAGGTAGATTCTAATATGACACTTTCTATAGAAGAGTTCGGTAGCGAAATTTTTGGTGGATTAAATCTCGACCATCAAGGTCGATATTACCTTGC
>JAESTB010000174.1 GCA_016763815.1 Arenicella sp. | reverse complement strand
TTCCTTGCAATACAGTTTAAAGCAATTACTGCCGCCTCAAGGCCTGAGTCATATCGGTGCGGCGGCCGATATGTTGGCCGAAGCTATTACCGCTGCTGCCAGCATCGTGATCGTAGGTGACTTTGATGCTGACGGAGCCACAAGTTGCGCCTTAGCGATGCGCTGCTTGAAGGCGTTTGGGCTTGAAGAGGTTAGTTATTTGGTCCCCAACCGCTTTGAATACGGCTATGGCCTGTCGCCTGAAATTGTTGGTATGGCGGCGATGCGCCAGCCAGATATTATTATTACCGTGGATAACGGTATAAGCAGTGTCGCCGGAGTGCACGCCGCGCAAGGATTAGGCATATCTGTGTTAGTTACCGACCATCATTTGCCCGGCGATGAATTGCCGACCGCTGACGTAATTGTTAATCCGAATTTGATCGGCGACCGTTTCGCCAGTAAAAACTTAGCGGGCGTAGGCGTTATTTTTTACGTGATGTTAGCGCTACGTGCGCAACTCAGGCAAACCGGTTGGTTCTCGCAAAGCGGTATTGCTGAGCCAAACATGTCTCAATTCCTAGATTTAGTTGCCCTAGGGACGGTTGCAGATGTGGTGCCGCTGGATCAAAATAATCGTATTTTAGTGCAACAAGGTATGCAACGGATTCGGCAAGGCCAAGCTTGCGCGGGTATTCAAGCATTGTTAACAGTTGGCAAACGCAACCCATTGAGATTGTCGTCTAGCGATTTAGGTTTTACCGTAGGGCCGAGGCTGAATGCCGCCGGTCGGATGGACGATATGTCGATTGGCATCGAATGTTTACTAAGTGATAACTTTGAACAAGCTATGACCTTGGCTACCGAATTAGACGAGTTAAACCGAGAGCGCCGTCAAGTCGAGCAGTCGATGCAGCAAGATGCATTGGCCATCGTTGAGAAAATATCGATAGACGACGCGGTACTACCGAGTATTTATTGTTTGTCTGATGAGAATTGGCATCAAGGCGTTGTTGGCTTAGTCGCTTCTAGAATTAAAGAACGCTTGCATCGCCCGGTAGTGGCGCTCGCGCCAGGCGATGGTGACGACGAATGGAAGGGCTCGTGCCGCAGTGTCGAAGGCGTGCATATACGTGATGTTTTAGCACGGGTAGAGACACTACACCCTGGTTTGATGGGTAAATTCGGTGGACATGCGATGGCCGCCGGCTTGTCTCTTGAGGGCAAAAATCTACCGCGATTCAAAAAGGTCATAGTAGAAGTGATGGACGAGATGACTAAAGACCATGACTGGAGTCATGTGTTATGGACCGATGGCGCTTTGCAGGCCGATGAGTTAAGCATGGAAACCGCTGAGGAATTAAGGCAATCGACTCCCTGGGGGCAAGGTTTCCCGGAACCTCTATTCGACGGTCAATTCGAAGTAGTAGAGTCACGCGTTGTTGGCGATACCCACGCGAAATTGAAGTTAAAACCGATAGACGGAAGCCAAGCAATTGACGGCATCTGTTTTGGTTATTTAGATACTCACGATGCATTGCCTGAAGGTATTGTGCGAGTGGCTTACCGTTTAGACGTGAATGAATTTCGTGATCGCCTAAGCCTGCAGCTTATGATTCAGCACATCGAATAACAGTTTACTCGCCAAATGTGTTGACGCTGTAATGTTGGCCGTCATCGGCATGTTATATTACGGCTTTATATTGACTAATTTTTCTTGATAAAAACGGAGACTTGAAATGAGTTATTTAAACGTATCATCTGGCGCGGTAGTAAGTGAATTGCCGGGTGAGGCTAAAGCAGGGTTTATTCGCCGCACTTACGGACACTTAGCGGCGGCCATTGCGATATTCGCGATGTTGGAAACACAGTTAATTTCGATGGGCTGGGGCGAGCAAGCGATGGCTCTATTGGCGACCAGTAAATGGAGCTGGCTGATTGTTCTTGCGGCTTTTATGGGTGTTGGAGTGCTGGCCGATAAGTGGGCTCACAACGGCGCGTCAAGAGAACTCCAATATGCTGGTTTAGGAATCTATATCGTCGCACAAGCTATCATTTTTCTACCGTTAATCTACATGGCCCAGAATTTTGCACCAGGTGCGATTCAAAATGCTGGTTTGATTACCATTGCACTGGTAGCTGGCATTACCTTAACCGTGTTTACAACTCGAAAAGACTTCTCGTTTATTGGACCCGCGTTGTCTATTGGTGGGCTAGTGGCGATGGGGTTCATAATCGCTGGTATTGCCTTTGGCTTCCAATTAGGCTTATATTTCTCCGCTGTGATGATTCTATTTGCTGGAGGCTGCGTACTGTACTCAACGTCTAACGTGTTACATAGCTATCGGGAAGATCAACATGTAGCCGCATCATTGGCATTATTCTCATCGATTGCGCTGTTGTTTTGGTATATCTTGCAGTTCCTGATGGCTTTCGGCGACGACTAGTTGATTCATTTAACTTGCAAGTAACTCAAATAGGTCGTCATGTTAGGCGACTTATTTTATTGAATTAAGCCGAACCATAAAATAAAATACCGTGCAATACAAAACCCTTGAAGACTTAGTTGGCAATACGCCGCTGGTAAAACTAAAGCGACTTTGGCAGGGCGAGTACGTTGTTGTGCTTGGCAAACTTGAGGGTAATAACCCAGCGGGTTCGGTTAAAGATCGGCCAGCGCTAAATATGATTGTTAAGGCCGAACAGCGTGGCGACATCAAGCCAGGTGACACGTTGATTGAAGCGACTAGTGGCAACACAGGTATCGCGTTGGCAATGACAGCTGCCATGAAAGGTTACAAGATGACCTTAATTATGCCGGACAATATGAGCGAAGAGCGGCGAGCCTCAATGCGCGCGTTTGGTGCCAAAATTATCTCAGTGTCACAAGCCGACGGCGGCATGGAGCTCGCGCGCGACATGGCCACCGAAATGCACGCCAAGGGTGAGGGCGTGGTGCTAGATCAGTTTGCTAATGTTGACAACTGGATGGCTCATTATGAGTCAACTGGCCCCGAAATTTGGCGTGATACGGGCGGTGAGGTTACCCATTTTGTTAGCTCGATGGGAACTACCGGCACCATTATGGGCGTATCAGCCTATCTAAAAGAACAAAAGCCGAGCGTTGAAATTATTGGCGTTCAGCCAGAAGGAAAATCACAGATACCTGGTATACGCCGTTGGCCACAAGAATACTTGCCGAAAATTTTTGATGCCTCGCGGGTCGACCGTACACTTGATGTAGATCAAACTTTAGCGGAGCAAACGATGCGATCGATGGCGACTCAAGAAGGTATCTTCGCCGGTGTCTCATCCGGTGGCGCAATGGCAATTGCCTTGCAAGTTGCCGCCGAACAAGAAGCCGCAGGCAAACACGCGGTAATCGTGTCAATCGTCTGTGACCGTGGCGACCGCTACCTGTCTACGGGCGTTTATTAACTAGATGACGGATTAATCAATGAATGTATTGGCGTTCGATATAGAAACTATTCCTGATGTAGATGGCGGGCGAAAATTACTCGACCTTAACGGTTTAAGTGATAACGAGGTCGGCGAAGCGATGTTCGCCAAACGCAGGGAGAAGGTCGGGCATGATTTTATCGCCACTCACCTGCAAAAAGTTGTGGCTATTTCGGCAGTCTATCGAAATGTGCAAAAAGATCAGTTTTCGGTTTGGACTCTGGGCTCTGAAGACAGTAGCGAGAAAGAAATTGTTCAGAATTTTTTCGATGGCGTTGATAAGCACACGCCAACCTTAGTGACCTGGAATGGTTCGGGCTTCGATATGCCAGTATTGCATTACCGAGGTTTGATCAATAGTGTTCAGGCGCCACGCTATTGGGATTTAGGCGAAGACGACCGTGAATTTAAATGGAACAACTATCTCGGTCGCTTCCATAGCCGCCATACCGATCTAATGGACGTGATCGCCGGCTATAATAATAGAGCCTTCGCTCCGTTAGATGAAATAGCGGTATTATTAGGCTTTCCAGGAAAGATGGGGATGAGTGGCTCGAAGGTATGGGAGCAGTATCAATCTGGCGAAATTAAGGCGATTAGAGACTACTGCGAAACTGACGCGCTAAATACCTATTTGGTCTATTTGCATTGGCAGCATGTTCGTGGAAATTTGACCGATGACGGTTTAGTGGCTGAGCACCAAGTTGTCAAAAACACGCTCGCGAAAGGGGAACCACACTTGCAAGAGTTTCTACAAGTGTGGGAAGGCGATTAGTAAGTCAGGAGCGCAAAGTCTCGCATTGCTTAGATCATACTAGCAATAATCCCATACAGACCACAGCCAATAAGGATTACATTAGCCAGAAAACCGATCGTAAAACCTAGGCCACGAGTCTTTGGGTCTTTGGTATATGAGTATGAATAAACAAAACGACCAATAATGAACACCCAACCTAAAATCGCCGCTACATCAGGGCGAAAATAATGGGCACAAATCATGATCGCTGGTAACGTAATAATCAGTTGCTCAAGTGTGTTGATTTGCACTCGCGACTTTCGCTCGTACATTTCGTCGCCGGTGGTCGCCGGTGCGACTACATTGTCTTTGCCACGCGCCTTTCCTGCTTGAATGACGAAGAAAATGTATTGAATTAATATTAATAAGGTAACGAGTGCTACGTAGGCCATTGTCTATTTCTCTGGTTAAAGTTTAGTTTTCGTTATGTGAACGAATCATATACCCAAGAGCCGACGCTTGCACTAAAATGGCGCCGCTACATTTTTTCCGTAAAGCTCGGAATTACATTTTTTGGAGAAACTGTATTTTCATGTGTATTTTTAACTATATTTTGAGATCCAACC
>JAESTB010000015.1 GCA_016763815.1 Arenicella sp. | reverse complement strand
TCCGTTTTTGGATCATTGGACGCGCTCATTACCGCTAGCAGCTCTTTGGGCGTTCGAATTATGGCTTCATAGGTCACACGCACCTGAGGCGAGTCTTGCAAGGGAATAAAGCTCCGAGCGTGTATTGCTTGCGCTTGGGTAAATAAGAACGGCTGCTTACCACCCGCCGTTTGTGCTGGCGTTAGCCATTGCACACCACTGGCCTGCGGTGAGGTTGAATAGTCGATCACGATTCGAGCATTGTTTGCGGGTAAGGTTATTGCTAGTGCCGAACCTAAAAACGAATCATCAGACCGCAACGTAAACGCTAACGCCTGACCATCACTAGTGACTTTATTGATGCTTAAATCGCGGCTGTCCAAAATCAAAATTTTAGCCGCAGAATCAACTTTATGGTAATCCAAAGCCGCCGTTCCGCGTATCACCTTCTGATCAAAATCAACCGTTAGGTCTAAGGCAATATGCTTAACTCGCACTTGCTCGGGGTTTGATAAAGAATGGTAGTCCCTACCCGCGTCTATCATTTGCTCAGAAGCTTTAGCCAGAGGCATTGACGATTCAGACAGAGGCACTTGAGATTCAGGCGAAGCGCCCTCAATAACATCAAGCGGTGCATCGCTTGGCTTACTAGCCAACGTATCAGCAATACTGGTATCGCCATCAGCGCAGGCGCTGAGTAACAATAAGCTTAGGCCGAAGAGCATCAAGTTTTTAAACATGGCATGTCCTTTTAATAAATGAGGTTTGTAATTACGAGCGGCTAAGCAGCTCATACACGATGCCCAAATAGTAACCTGCATCCGCTCTTGATAGAAATGCAATTTCTTTTTAATGCCGTCAATGCCATTAGTTGACCATGCTGAAGCAAAAAATAGTAAGGCAGCGTTATCTAAATAGGCTCGTCGTAGTCGTAGACACTGCACTCAATTCTGAAGTCCAATCTAATGTCGCTCTGACTGCAGACATCTATATAATGATTCAGCCGATCTTCGAGGCTTTTAGCAACTGAGTAGGCTTTATAAAATACGTAACTACCAGGATTGTGTTTGAGCTCTTCTAAAAGATCCATGGCATCACCGTGCAGCAGAAAAAGCGCATCACCCTGGATAACAGAGCCCAGATAATTTCGCTTCGGCATTCGCACCACGCCATTATTATCAGCGTCAGAGTATATTTCAACGGTAGATTTATTCATTATTTATTCAAAGCTCAAATTAAAACCAGAGCGGCCTCACCCAACGGCATCGCCTTGCTCCGAAACCACCAAATGATCGAACTCAGTGATGGCTAGCCCATGCTGCCACAAAACAATGCTGATAGACTTGCAGCTTTCAGGGATACTAAGCTCTACATTAAACCGATTCCAAAGTTCATTCAAACGTGGCGCGCCAAATGATGTGCGGGAATGCCATTGAATATCAGCGTTACCCCCTTGCGTGAGTCCCATATCCAACACAAGCGCGATTCCATAATGCGAACGTTGAATGAAATTAACAAACTCTAGCCGCTGGGCCTGAAGGGACGCAGCCAGTACTGCTGCCTTTTTTAATATTCAATCGGGTGCGTGAGCGCGGTACCGCCTATCACCGTAAACACCTTAGGCAAAGTAGTCAGAACCTTTTATATCGATGGAACCACGAGCCAATAATCATAACAGTACTCTGAATAGCCTATAACGGTTCGAGGAGCTCCTAGGCTCGGCTTTAGACATTCTGAACATGAATGGGGAGGTCGTCGTCATTATAAAGCCTTTGCAATCAACCGGCCAAGGGTGATAACGGCTCTAGGCCGCTATTAGGCTTAGAACCTATTTACCCTTGCCAATTAGACTATGTGTCTCGAAAGAACGCTGAAGCTGAGTAGTATTGATCTCCGTCATAGGCTCTCGGCGCACTTGCGCCAACGCAATAGCTTTGCTAACTTAGCTACAAATATTATTTCAGTTCTAATCAACGGATTTAGCTTCTTATGAAAAAACTCTTAATTGCCCTGTTTGTAATCATCGCCATCATTGGCATCGGCCTATTTGTATTTGTCGGAAAAATGGATTCACTAGTTAAAGATGTCATCGAAAAGGAAGGCAGCGCGGCACTCGGCTCGCCAGTCAAAGTTGAATCAGTAGTGACCGACCTAAAAAATGGTAGCGCCGTACTAAACAATTTCACCATCTCGAATCCAGCTGGTTATAAAGCCGCAAATGCAATCGAAATTAAATCATTTAGCGCCAGTGTCGATTATCGAAGCCAAATTATTAACAGCATCGAAATTAATAACCCGATTATCAATGCCGAACAAAAGGGTAATAAGAATAACTTTCAAGACCTATTGCAGAACATGCCTGCGGCTGATGAAGTAGAGGGAGAAGAAGCCGTAACAGAAGGCGACGACACTGTAATCACCATCAAGCTGCTCGCATTGAGGAAGGCGACGGTAAACCTCATTACCAGCGACCTCGCTGTCGGTGGGATGAAGTTTGAACTCGGCGACCGTAGTTTTGTTATGGATGACTTTGTAATGAACGATTTGAACGGCACAGTAACCGAAATTTCAGATCTAGTAATTGAGCGTTTAACCTCACACGTATCAACGCAGGTAAAAGGCTACGTGAAAAAAGAGGCCGCTAGCATGGCCAAAGGTCGCCTGATGGAAGAGGCAAAAAACAGAATTAATCAGCAACTCGAAGAAAAGCTTGGTGGTAAACTCGACGTAGATCTGAATGATCAAGCTAAAGAAAAAGTAGGCGAAAAGCTTAAAGGTTTGAAGCTTAAATTCGGCAAGAACTAAAGCACCGAGGGGCCTACCGGATAATGATTTACGTCAGGAGAAAGTGCTAATTTGAGGCTAGTTTTTCGTTTATTTGAGACGTAATGGTTGTTCCATTGCTCGAAAATAAACGGAGGAATAGACCAAAGTAGCGCTTTCGTACTAGTGAAATTCATTATCCGGCAGGCCTCCGAGTTATGCCAACAATAAAAACGGGTCGAAAGACCCGTTTTTATTGTCCACACTTTCACTCAAATATCTGAGCTTGCTCGAAGGCACTGTCAATCAATAGGTCGACTAGTTCGCCACGCTAAAACTCACACTCCGCCTCAAAGCTTAGCGGTTCGCCGCTGCTCGGGTGTTCAAATTCCAAGCGGCTAGCGTGCAAACACAAACGGCTCGAAAGCTCTTGGCTATTAACGCCATCTATAATGACAGCGTATAAATCACAACCAATAATAGGGTATCCAATCTCTTGACTGTGCACACGCAATTGGTGCGTTCGGCCAGTAGTAGGAGTGAATAGCACTCTCGATATCTTAGCGCCATTAGCACTATCTACAAATCGCTGCAAAACCCGATAGTGGGTCTGTGCGGCTTTGCCGGTCTGATGACATATTTTTTGATGAGGAAAATTATCTTTGCCAATCGGCGCATCTATTACCCCATCATCGACGGACAAGTGACCAAACAAAAGCGCTAGGTAATGCTTAGTGATACTACGCGCCTGAAATTGTTTGGTGAGATGGGCGTTAGTAATTTTATTACGCGCTAACACCATCACTCCAGAGGTACCGAAATCTAAACGATGCACCATCGTCACACCAAGGTATTGCTGCGCCAATCGGTGATGTACTGAATCTTTGTTTAACGGGTTTTTACCCGACAGACTCAGCAATCCACTTGGCTTATCGATCACTATGAGATCATCGTCTTCGAACAATAGAGTAATTTCTTTGTCACAGTGTGGTGCAATAAAATCATCGCTACTCATATAAAATCCAATAATCAGTAGTCCAGATTAGGGGTTTTCTGGGCCACAGCCCAGGTCTCTAAATAGGTGAACCGGGGGGCATTGTCGGCAACTCAATTTGATCGCCACTGGCATTTAGCTCAATGCTTTCTAAGCGTTTAATTTGATACCTATAAAAGCTGGAGTAGCCGTCGCTCGACTTAGACGATCTTTTCAACAGTGCTCTTTTGTCATTTTCGAGCGCGTAAAAAATCTCAGCCTTGACCAGCTTGGGAGCGGCTTTACTGTTCAATAAATTAATATAATTTGAATAAATCAAATCGACTACTGACTGATGCAACCTCGCCTGCATACCAACATAGCGCTGATCGACCACCGAGTTGTATAAGGCTTGCGTCACATCGCGTATCGACGGCACCGTGGGGTCAAGCGCGTTCTGCTGTAATAAGCGCGCTAAGCGTTGCGGATGCAGTAAGGCGTTCAAAGTATGTTGAGCCGATGCCGAGGCTAAGCTCAGTTGGTCTAAGGTCGCGCCAGTTTCACCATTAATCGACTCGCGAGTTCGGT